>PXAW01000253.1 GCA_003567055.1 Hyphomicrobiales bacterium | reverse complement strand
ATGAAGGCGGGGTCGCTCGCGAGGGCACGTGCGATCTCGCAGCGCCGGCGCTCACCGCCCGACAGGGCGATGGAGGGCGTCTTGCGCAGTCCCTCGATATGGAATTCGGCCAGCAGCGCGTCGAGCTTTTCCCGGCGGCGCCGGCGATCGGGCTCGACCACTTCGAGCACGGCGAGGATATTGTCCTCGACATTGAGGCCACGAAAGATCGACGCTTCCTGCGGCAGATAGCCGATACCGAGCCGCGCGCGCCGGTACATCGGCAGCGCCGTGACGTCGGCACCTTCCAGGCTGATGATCCCCTGATCCGCCCCGACCAGCCCGGTGATCATGTAGAAGATCGTGGTCTTGCCCGCACCGTTGGGTCCGAGCAGGCCGACGGCTTCCCCCCGCCGCACGGTCAGGCCGGCATCCTGCACCACGGTGCGATCACCATAGCGTTTCTGCAGCCCCTTCACGGCGAGCACGCCCGGCCCGCCGAAAGAGCCTTCGCGGGCTTCCTCGACCGCATCCCCGGGAGCGGCGGCGTATTGCATCGGATAGTCGAATTGATCGTTCACGGTCTCGGGCTCATCCCCGGTCTGAGATTGCGTTCTGCTGTAGTCGACGCGGCCCCCGAGTGCAATCGCGGCCTCAACGCTCATCCCCGCCGCCGGGCACGAACAGGCCGCGCACCCGCTGCGTCCCGCCCGACTCGACATTGGCGACGCCGCGATCGATGTCATAGACCAGCCGCTCGCCGCGGGTGACGTTCTGGCCCTGGCTCAGAGCGACATTGCCGCTGATCACCATCTGGCCGCTAGCGCGGTCGTAAGTGGCCTGATCGCCCGTCGCCACCTGATCCTGCGAGAGGATGGTGACCGGGCCCGTGCACTCGATCCGGCGGATCGCATCGCCGGCATCATCGCCGCCGCCACCTGTCGGATTGCGGTCGAAATGGATGGTGAGCTGCGAGCAGCGGATCGTGGTATCGCCCTGTACGGCCACGACATTGCCGGCATAGACGGCGCGGTTCTCGCGATCGAACACATCGAGCCGGTCGGCGTCGATGCGGATCGGCGCGGTCGAATCGGAACCAAGCCCGCCGAAGGCGCGATCCGGGTTCTGCGCCTCGGCCGGAGCCGTCAGCGCGGGCGCGCCGGCGACGGCGAGGCCGAGAAGCAGGGCAAGGGCGAGCGATTTCCACCGCATCGGCGACCGGGCCATGCGAGGAAGCCCGTGGCGTGCGGGGGAGCGGGTTGAGGGAGGCGCTGTCATTGGCTGTGCGTCTTTCAGCGGTTGGAATCGGTGCCCGGCAGATTGCCCGGCGCGGGAGCGGCATTCTGGGCGTCGCTGCCCAGTCTCGGTGCGGCGAGAACGCTCTCGACCCCGCCCTCGAAACTGATCACGGCGCCGCCTTCCGTGATGCGCATGCTGCGCGCCCGGATCGTCCCGTCGGTGAAGGTGAGTGAGACGGGTGCGTCGGAAGCGACCGTGCCGGCGGCAAAATCGATATCGGCGACGCTCATGTCGAGGACATAGCCCGTCGAGGAGACGACGCGTACGTCGCGTTCGAGCACGAGATACTCGCTCTGCGTATCGAACCGCCCGCTGGCGGCTTCGATCCGCGCGGTCTGACCCGCATCGTCGACGGTGATGTTGGCGCGCAATTCGCGCAGGTCGATCAGATGCGGCTCGCGCACGTCCTGCGAGGCATCTTCCGCCGTGACCTCGTAGGGCCGCGTCTCGTCCTGGAAACCGCGCAGGCGCGGCGCATCCATGACGACGCGCGTGCCCGACACGCTGATCGGGCCGATGCTGATGCCGCCGTAGCGCGCAAAGGGATTGAACCAGGTCAGGGCGAAGAGGAGCACGACCGCGAGCGCGGCGGTGACGGGGATGGCACGACGCAGAAACCGTACGCGCCGCGAATGGCGCATGGCGCGGGCATGTTCGCGCCGGTGCTTTTCATGCCATTGGACGCGCGCCGGGTCCCGGGCGGACATATCGCCCGCGGCCAGGACGGCCTGCCCCCCATGATGATCACCCCTCAATGCATTCACGTCCTGTCGCCTCGCCACCATGGGCCATGCACCGGCATCGTTCACACCGGCACTTGTTCCATGCACTTGCGCAATGGCGAAGTTATGTCGCTTTCACGGAAAGGAAAAGAGCGGACCCGGCGATACCGGCTCAGCTATGGGCGAAGATGTCGGTTTCCGGCCAGCCGGCCAGATCGAGCCGCGCGCGGGTGGGCAGGAAGTCGAAGCAGGCCTGCGCCAGATCCGCGCGCTCCTCGCGCGCGAGCATGACGTCGAGCCGCTCCTTCAGCTTGTGCAGATGCAGAACGTCCGAGGCGGCATAATCGAGCTGTGCCTTGCTGAGCGTCTCCGCTGCCCAATCCGAGGATTGCTGCTGCTTGGAGATTTCCACCTGCAGCAATTCGCGCAACAGATCCTTCAGGCCGTGCCGGTCGGTATAGGTGCGCACCAGCTTCGAGGCGATCTTGGTGCAATAGACCGGCCCTGTCATCGCACCGAGCGCATGGTGGAGAACCGCCAGATCGAAGCGGGCGAAGTGGAAGATCTTGAGCGTGTCGCGGCTCGCGAGCACCCGCGCGAGAACCGGCGCACCGCCATGGGGGGTGCTCAGCTGTTCGCGCGTGATCTGCACCACGTCGGCCTCGCCGTCGCCTTTCGAGATCTGCACGACGCAGAGCCGGTCGCGCAGCGGGTTGAGGCCGAGCGTCTCGGTATCGACGGCGATGGCGGGGCCGGGATCGTAATCGGCGGGGAGATCCCCCAGATGGTGACGCACACT
>PXAW01000134.1 GCA_003567055.1 Hyphomicrobiales bacterium | reverse complement strand
TTCTTCAGCGAAACCAGCTCGTCCTGAAGCTGATCGGCGGTCATCGCCTGCAGATCGCTCACTCGCTGCTTGGACTTCATGGCAATCTCCATCAATCGGCGATGCGCTGCACGACACGCGTGCGGATCGGAAGCTTCGCACCGCCGAGGCGCAGGGCCTCGCGCGCGATTTCCTCGTTCACACCGTCGATCTCGAACATGATCCGACCAGGCTTGACGCGGGCCGCCCAATATTCAGGCGAACCCTTGCCCTTACCCATGCGGACTTCGGTCGGCTTCTTCGAAACCGGGACATCCGGAAAGATCCGGATCCAGACCCGGCCCTGACGCTTCATGAAGCGGGTGATCGCGCGGCGGGCCGCCTCGATCTGCCGCGCCGTGACGCGCTCCGGCTCGAGAGCCTTGAGGCCGTACTGGCCAAAATTCAGATCCATGCCGCCCTTGGCGACGCCCTTGATGCGCCCCTTGAACTGCTTGCGGAACTTCGTCTTCTTCGGTTGCAACATGGCGGATCTCCGTTCCGATGATCAGGCCGCGTGATCGCGACGGCCGCCACCGGAGCGACCTCCCTCTTCATTCATGCGCTTGTCCTGGGCCATGGGATCATGTTCCAGGATTTCGCCCTTGAACACCCAGACCTTGATGCCGCAGGTACCATATGTGGTGAACGCCGTGGCCGTACCGTAATCGACATCGGCACGCAGCGTATGCAGCGGCACCCGGCCCTCGCGATACCATTCGATACGCGCGATTTCCGCACCGCCCAGACGACCCGAGCAGTTGATGCGGATGCCCTCGGCGCCCAGACGCATGGCCGACTGAACGGCCCGCTTCATGGCGCGACGGAAGGCGACACGACGCTCAAGCTGCTGCGCGATCGATTCCGCGATCAGCGTGGCATCGATCTCGGGCTTGCGCACCTCGACAATGTTGATCGTGACCTCACCGTCCGTCATGCGACCGACGAGCCTGCGCAGCTTCTCGATATCCGCACCCTTCTTGCCGATCACCACACCCGGACGGGCCGAGTGGATGGTGACGCGGCACTTCTTGTGCGGACGCTCGATGATGATGCGCGACACGGCAGCCTGCTTGAGCTGCTTGCGCAGCGCTTCGCGGATGGCGACGTCTTCGTGCAACAGGCGGGCATACTCACCCTTGGGGGCGAACCAGCGCGAATCCCAGGTGCGGTTGATACCCAGCCTGAGGCCGATCGGGTTGACTTTGTGACCCATTCTGTCCTCCTCAGGCCTGTTCGGCTTGTTCGCGAACCACGATGGTGAGGTTCGAGAAAGGCTTCAGGATACGCGCACCGCGACCGCGGGCCCGGGCGTGAAAGCGCTTCATGACCAGCGCCTTGCCGACGAAGGCCTCCTTGACCACCAGATCGTCGACGTCGAGATCATGGTTGTTCTCGGCATTGGCGATGGCGCTCTCGAGGCACTTCTTCACATCGCGTGCGATGCGCTTGCGGGAAAACTCGAGATCGGCGAGCGCCGTCGCGACTTTCTTGCCGCGAATGAGCTGCGCCACGAGATTCAGTCTCTGCGGGCTCACACGAAGCATGCGCAGAACCGCCTTGGCCTCGGTTTCACCCAGCGCGCGGGGGGTAGCCGGCTTGCCCATGTTACCGCCTCTTCGCCTTCTTGTCCGCCGCATGGCCCGGGAAGGTGCGCGTCGGCGAAAACTCACCGAACTTGTGGCCCACCATCTCCTCGCTCACGTTGACGGGGATGTGTTTGTGCCCGTTGTACACACCGAAAGTGAGCCCAACGAACTGCGGAAGGATCGTGGAGCGACGGCTCCAGATCTTGATGACGTCATTGCGACCCGATTCACGAGCCGCCTCGGCCTTCTTGAGAAGATAGCCGTCAACGAACGGCCCCTTCTTGATTGAACGTGCCATGGCGCGCTCCTTACCTCTTCTTGCGGGCGTGGCGGCTCGTCACAATGAACTTGTCCGTCCGCTTGTTGGACCGGGTCTTGTGACCCTTGGTGGGCTTACCCCAGGGCGTGACCGGATGGCGACCACCGGAAGTCCGGCCTTCACCACCGCCATGCGGGTGATCGATCGGGTTCATCACGACGCCGCGATTGTGCGGACGCTTGCCGAGCCAGCGATTGCGGCCCGCCTTGCCCATCGAGATGTTCATATGGTCCGGGTTCGACACCGCACCGACGGTCGCAAAGCAGCGACCATGCACGAGACGCTGCTCGCCGGAACCCAGGCGTACGGCGACGTAACCACGGTCACGACCGACGATCTGGGCGTAGGAGCCGGCCGAACGGGCGACGGAGCCGCCGCGACCGATCTTGGTCTCGATATTGTGCACCACCGTCCCGACGGGGATATTCCCGATCGGCATGGCGTTACCCGGCTTGATGTCCGCCTGCTCCGCAGCGGTGACCTTGTCACCGGCCGACAGACGCTGCGGCGCCAGGATGTAAGCCTTCTCACCATCTTCGTAGGCGATCAGGGCGATATAGGCCGTGCGGTTGGGATCATATTCGATCCGCTGCACGGTTGCCGTATCACCCAGGCGCGCACGGCGCTTGAAATCGACCACGCGATAGGTGCGCTTGTGCCCGCCACCGCGGAAGCGCACCGTGATGCGCCCCGTATTGTTACGACCACCCTTGGAGGACAGACCCTCCGTCAGGGATTTCTCGGGCTTGCCCTTGTAGAGGCCCGAACGGTCGACGATCACGAGCTGACGCAGGCCCGGCGTGATCGGTTTGAAACTCTTCAAAGCCATCGGATCACTCTCCTAACCGCTCAAAGGCCCGTAGTCACATCGATCGTCTG
>PXAW01000500.1 GCA_003567055.1 Hyphomicrobiales bacterium | reverse complement strand
TCCGGCCGCACCAGTTCTGGCGCGCTATTGCCTGAAGCCCATCCCGGCTTTCACTCTGAACGTCGGTACATGAGGGGGACAACGGAAAGCGACACCGTCGGCGTTGTCCGCTCGCAACAGCACTGGAGCAACGTTGCCTCGAGCCCATCCCGGGCGAGACTCCGAACGCCGGTCCATCAGCACAACGAAGGGGAGTATTTGCACCGGCACTGTCCGGCCGCACCAGTTCTGGCGCGCTATTGCCTGAAGCCCATCCCGGCTTTCACTCTGAACGTCGGTACATGAGGGGGACAACGGAAAGCGCCACCGTCGGCGTTGTCCGCTCGCAACAGCACTGGAGCAACGTTGCCTCGAGCCCATCCCGGGCGAGACTCCGAACGCCGGTCCATCAGCGCAACGATGGGGAGCATTTGCACCGGCGCTGCTCGGCTGCAACAGCGCTGGGAGCCCCATTGCCTCAAGCCCAACCCTACCGACGCTTGGAACGTCGATGTAGAGTGGGGCAATGGAGAACGTCCGTGCCGGAGAAACACATGGTGTTTATGCGCGTAAAGGCTGTCGCAAGGACGAGGTGCAGTCTGAGAGGCGTGAATCATTTGCCGAATTGCACCGATGCTGACGGTTTCACCGGCTGCTGCGGCAGCGATGACGCGCAAAACCGTCGGCTTGCAAACCTATTGTCCGCAACCGGGCCATAACTACGCGCCGGCTCTGCCCATCGGCTGGCGCAATCATGTCCGCTGGCCCCACCCATCGGCGCCTGGGTCATGATGTCATGGATGGCAGCGCCACCAACCGCAATGGCTCAGATCAGCGCGACGCACATGGCATCAGGCGGTATTCTCGGGAGAACCGCCTGACCGGTCATGCCGCCGAGGGTGATACAATATTCTTGAGTATTTTTCTGCCAGGCCGAAATGCGCGCTAGTTGCGCACCACCACCCGCGCACCGACGCGCACCCGGTCATACAGGTGCTGCACATCGGCATTGGTCATGCGGATGCAGCCCGAAGAGACCGCCTGGCCGATCGTGTGCGGCTCGTTGGAGCCGTGGATCCGGTAGAGCGTGCTGCCGATATAGAGGGCGCGCGCACCCAGCGGATTGGCCGGTCCGCCACGCATATGCACCGGCAGATCGGGCTGGCGGCGACGCATGGCGGGGGGCGGGCGCCAATCGGGCCATTCCCGCTTCATGCTGACGCGGTTGCGCCCGGTCCAGGAGAAACCGTCCCGACCGACACCGACGCCGTAGCGATAGGCCTTGCCGTCTTCGAGGACGAGGTAGAGCGCGCGCTCGGAATTGCTGATCACGATCGAGCCGGGCGGCTCCCGCGTCTCGTAATCGACCACCCGGCGCGGCATGGGCGCCGAGACATAGCTCGTGATATGGCGGTCGAGATCATGGCTGCTGGCCTGAATGCCGCCACGCACCAATTCATCCGCCGCATGCTGTGTACAGGCGCCGAGCGCCATGATCAGAGCTGCGAGGCCGGTGATGAACAGGCCCCGGCGCGCATGTCCCGAAATGATTCGCATTACTCACCCCCTCGCCCCGGCGCCAGGCAGCCTCCCGCCACAACATCTTGCCGCGAGCCGGCATTGCCCCCACGGCATGATGCGCTCATGCCGTTACGGTATCGGATGGTAAGCGAGAATGGTTAACGAAGCTATCCGCGCGGTCGGGCGCCCTGGATGCCGGCTGCTTCTTTGCGTTTTCGCAAATTTACATCGGCGCCGCACCGGTAGAATTGCCTGCTGAACCGGTTATCTTCTGCGCGAACGCAAACACTCGCGTCTGGATCCTTTCATTCCGCCCCTCATCCCGGAGATCTTCCATGCAAGCACCCTTCCGCCGTACCGGCCTTCCCCTGATGCTCGCCATCGCCCCGCTCCTCGTCGCGCCGTTCGCCTCCGACGCCGCAGCGGCTGAGCGTTACGTTCTCGATGCCAGCCACAGCCAGATCCTCTTCAGCTACGATCATCTGGGTTATTCCACCACCTACGGCATGTTCTCCGGTTTCGATGGTGAGATCGTCTTCGATCAGGACGATCCCGCCGCCTCTTCGGTCACGGTGAGCTTCCCCGTGCGTTCGATGCTGACCGGCTGGGAAGCGCGCTTCGCGCATTTCATGTCGGAGGATTTCTTCGGCGCCGCCGATGACGAGATGGTCAGCTTCGTCTCGACCGGCATCGAAGTCACCGGCGAGGACACCGCCCTCATCACCGGCGATCTCACGCTCAACGAGATCACCCGCGAGGTCGTGCTCGATGCCCGGCTCAACGCTGCGGGCATGCATCCGATGGAAGAGCGTGAATGGGCCGGCTTCGATGCCACCACCACCCTGGTTCGCAGTGATTTCGAACTCGGCATGTTCGCGCCCTTCGTCAGCGACGAAGTCGATGTCGTGATCTCGATCGAGGCCATGAAGGCCGAGTGAGGCAGTCCCCGGCCTGCATGCCGTTCGCGGCACGCAGGCCAATTTCAAACGAGGCGCCGTCATGTCACGATCACCCGATCAGGCAAGCCCGGATACAGCTGATGCGTACGCGGCATCGCCGCAAGTGACGTGGGCAAACAGTGCCGCGCGTTACGGGCGCGTGGCCATGGCGCTGCACTGGCTGACGGCGCTGCTCATCCTGATCGCCTTTCCGCTGGGCATGATCGCCAACGCCTGGCCTTACGAGACCACGGCGCAATTTGCCCTGAAGGCGGATCTGTTTTCGGTTCACAAGACGCTGGGCATCGCAGCCTTCTTTACCGCGCTCGCGCGCATCCTCTGGGCGCTGACGCAAAGGCGCCCCGTGCCCCTGCATCCCGGGCGCAAGGCCGAGCGGTTCATGGCGGAGGCGGTGCACTGGTCGCTCTATCTCGCCATGCTGATCGTGCCGCTGAGCGGCTGGGTGCATCACGCGGCGACGACGGGGTTCGCGCCGATCCTGTGGCCGCTCGGGCAGGGCCTGCCCCTCGTGCCGCAATCGCCGGCTTTCGCCGAGGCGGCGGGTGCCGTGCACTGGCTCTTTACCAAGATCCTCGCCGCGAGCGTGCTTCTGCATGTGGGCGGTGCGCTCAAGCATCATCTGCTTGACCGTGACGATACCCTGCGGCGGATGCTGCCGGGAAGGCGGATCGCGCTGCCCGCCTCCGCACAGGCGGGCGGCAGGACGGGCCATTCCGGCTTCGCGCATCAAGGCTTCGCACATGCCGGGGCACTCGCCGCCTTCGTCATCGCGTTCCTCGCCATCGCTCTCGCGCCGGCCCTGCTGACGCGCGATGCGCCGGTACAGGCCGCGCTGGCGGCAGATGACGCATCCGTTTCCGATCAGGCCGTGGCGGAGGGGCCGTCATGGCGTGTCGAGGAGGGGCGGCTGGGCTTCGACGTGAGCCAGATGGGCAGCACCGTCTCCGGCAGCTTCGCCGATTGGAGCGCGGGCATCATCTATGATCCGCAGGCGCCCGCCGCGCAGCGCGGCAGCGTCGAAGTGACGATCGCCATCGACAGTCTGAGCCTCGGATCGGTGACGAGCCAGGCCAAGGGTGCCGATTTCCTCGATGCCGGGAATCACCCGCGCTCGCGTTTCGAGGCGACGATTCGTGAAGCCGATGACGGCTATGTGGCCGACGGCGTGCTGTCCCTCGCCGGTGCGGAAGTCCCGGTAATGCTGCCCTTCACGCTCCGGCAGGACGGCGATCGGGCCTCGGCCGAGGGGGTGGTGCGGGTCGATCGCCGGGATTTCGGAATCGGCGAATCGCACACGGATGAGAGTGCCGTCGGATTCGGCGTCGATATCATGTTCTCGCTGGATGCCGTCCGCATCCGCTGAATCCAGCGGAACCACCCCTTCGGAAATGGGATTGCGGGCCGTGATTGCCTTGGCGGAGAATGGTTTGCGGCGCAGATGACGCTTCGCCGCATGCCCTGCCGGGGCGCACGGGACTGGCGAAGCGGCACCTGCCTCTCTACATTAGCATATCAACGGGATTGATCCCGGGGCCCGATCGTTTCATCATCGGGGTTCGTGATCATTCCACAAGCGGAGTTCAAGCCGTCGACAATGATGGGGTCGTTTCTGTTCAACCGGGTCGTATCCGGCATGATGGCAGCTCATGCCAGTGACCCGCGTACGCCGGATGGTGGCGACGACGGGCGCGATGCGACCGGAATCATTACCAAGACGCAGCCTCGGACGAAGCGTCCGAGCCTTTACCGTGTGTTGTTGCTCAATGACGACTACACACCGATGGAATTCGTCATCGCAGTTCTCGAGCGGTTTTTCCATAAATCGCGCGAGGACGCTACGCGGATCATGTTGCATGTGCACCATAACGGGGTGGGGGAGTGCGGTATCTTCACCTTCGAAGTGGCGGAAACGAAGGTGACGCAGGTGATGGATTATGCCCGCAAGCACCAGCATCCCCTGCAATGCGTCATGGAAAAGACCTGATGATGTGCCCATGATGGAAGGATCAGCAATGCCATGAGAAAACCGATCTGCCATTGCCGTCCCTCGCATCTCAACCGCGTCCGACCGTAAGTCCCGCAAACCGATCAGAGGCCAGCCTTGCCGAGCTTTTCCCGCTCCCTAGAACAAGCGCTCCACCGGGCCCTCGCCCTCGCCGGCGAACGGCGGCACGAATATGCCACGCTGGAGCATCTCCTTCTCGCGCTGATCGACGATCAGGATGCGGCAGCTGTGATGCGCGCCTGCAATGTCGACATGACGACGCTGAAGACCAATCTCGTCGAATATGTCGACAACGAGCTGGCCAATCTCGCCACCGGTGCCGGCCAGGACGCCAAGCCGACCGCCGGCTTCCAGCGCGTGATCCAGCGCGCCGTGATCCACGTGCAATCCTCGGGGCGCGAGGAAGTGACCGGCGCGAATGTGCTGGTTTCGCTCTTCGCCGAGCGTGAGAGCCATGCCGCGTATTTCCTGCAGGAGCAGGACATGACGCGCTATGATGCGGTCAATTACATCTCCCACGGCATCGCCAAGCGTCCCGGCGGCTCGGAGTCGCGCACCCCGCGCGGTGCCAGCGAGGAAGAGGCGCCCGAGCGCCGTTCCGGCGAGGAGGGTGAACGCCAGAAGAAGAAGGCGGATGCCCTCGACGCCTATTGCATCGATCTCAACGCCAAGGCGCGCCAGGGCCGCATCGATCCGCTGATCGGGCGCGAGAACGAAGTGCGCCGTACCATCCAGGTGCTCTGCCGCCGCCAGAAGAACAACCCGCTCCTCGTCGGCGATCCCGGCGTCGGCAAGACCGCCATCGCCGAGGGGCTCGCGCGCAAGATCAACGAGGGCGAGGTCCCCGAGGTGCTCGCCGGCACCACGGTCTACTCTCTCGACATGGGCGCCCTGCTGGCAGGGACCCGCTATCGCGGCGATTTCGAAGAGCGCCTGAAGCAGGTGGTCAAGGAGATCGAGGCGCATCCCAACGCGGTCATGTTCATCGACGAGATCCACACCGTGATCGGCGCCGGCGCCACCTCCGGCGGGGCGATGGATGCCTCGAACCTGCTCAAGCCGGCACTGGCGCAGGGCACCCTGCGCTGCATCGGTTCGACCACCTACAAGGAATACCGCCAGCATTTCGAGAAGGATCGCGCCCTCGTGCGGCGCTTCCAGAAGATCGACGTGAACGAGCCCTCGATCGAGGATTCCATCGCCATCATGAAGGGCCTCAAGCCCTATTACGAGGAATTCCACGGCCTGCGCTTCTCCAACGACGCGGTCAAGGCCGCCGTCGAGCTCTCGGCGCGCTACATCAACGACCGCAAGCTGCCGGACAAGGCGATCGACGTGCTGGACGAGACCGGCGCCTCCCAGATGCTGTTGCCCGAGAACAAGCGCCGCAAGACGATCAGCGTCAAGGAAATCGAGACGACCATCGCAGCCATGGCCCGGATCCCGCCGAAATCCGTCTCCAAGGACGATGCCACGGTGCTGGAGAATCTCGAAACCGAGCTCAAGACGGTCGTCTACGGCCAGGAAGCGGCAATCGGCGCCCTGTCTTCGGCGATCAAGCTCGCCCGGGCCGGGCTGCGCGAGCCGGACAAGCCGATCGGCTCCTATCTCTTTGCCGGCCCCACCGGCGTCGGCAAGACCGAGGTGGCACGCCAGCTGGCATCCTCGCTCGGCGTCGAGCTGCTGCGCTTCGACATGTCGGAATACATGGAACGCCACACGGTCAGCCGCCTGATCGGCGCACCGCCCGGCTATGTCGGTTTCGACCAGGGCGGCCTGCTGACGGACGGCGTCGACCAGCATCCCCATTGCGTGCTGCTGCTCGACGAGATCGAGAAGGCGCATCCGGATCTGTTCAACATCCTCCTGCAGGTGATGGATCACGGCAAGCTGACGGACCATAACGGCAAGCAGATCGATTTCCGTAACGTCATTCTGATCATGACCTCGAATGCGGGCGCCGCCGATATGGCCAAACAGGCCTATGGCTTCACCCGCACGCGGCGCGAGGGCGATGATACGGAAGCGATCAACAAGCTGTTCACGCCGGAATTCCGCAACCGCCTCGATGCGGTGATCTCCTTCGGCGCGCTGCCGAAAGAGACGATCTACCGCGTCGTCGACAAGTTCGTGATGCAGCTCGAAGCGCAGCTCGCCGACCGCAACGTCACGATCGAGCTCTCCGACCCGGCGCGCGACTGGCTGGTGGAGCGCGGCTACGATCCGACCATGGGTGCACGCCCGATGGGGCGCGTCATCCAGCAGGCGATCAAGACGCCGCTGGCGGATATCCTGTTGTTCGGCAAGCTCAAGGGCGGCGGTGCCGTGCGCGTCGTCGTCGCCGAGGATGAAAACGGCGAATCGAAGCTGGATTTCGAATTCCCGGAAGGTCCGGTCAAGCCGCGCAAGGAGATCGAGCCCAAGCCGAAGAAGCCGCGCCGCAAGCGGGCCTCCCCGGCGAAATCGTCGCGTTCGAAGTCCGGCGGCAAACCGGGGCCGGATGGCGGTGATCGGGGCGGCGATGGGCCCGGTGGCGTGCGCACCGTTCCCAAGGTGCCTCTGGTGCGCGCATGAGCGGCGCGCCCGAAAGGCCGCCGCGTCCCGCAACACCGCCCGGCGACCCGCGGCGACCGGAACCGCGCGTGGACGATCCGCGCCGGCAAGACCTGTACGCGCAAAATCCCTACGCACAGGATCCGCGCCATCAGGCGCCCCGGTCGGCTGCGGATCCGCGCATGCATGCGCAGCCCGCTCCGCAGCCCGCTCCCCAGCCACAGCCGCGCATTCAGCCTCAGCAGGCCGCGCCACAATCGGCACCGCGTGCGGCGCCCGATCCGCAGGCGCGCTGGCACGATCCGCATGGCGGGACCCATCATCCGGCCTATGACCCGGGCTATTCCGCGCTCGATCAGGCGGTCGACGTGCCGCATCGTCCGAGCCCGGGGCCTGGCTATCTGCCCGTGGATCCGGTCAGCCGGGGCTATCAGGACCCGCGTGGCCCGCAGCCCGCCCATGGTTGGACGCAGGATGGCTGGGCGCAAGGTGGCTCGATGCAAGGTGGCTCGATGCAATCTGGCGCGCCGCCTTCTGCGCCGATGCCGCAGGCGCCGCCGCGCATGCCGCGCAACATGCATCCGCAGGCCGATCATGACGACGATTCCCGGCTTCCGCCCTGGCTGCGCCGGACAGCTGCCGTGATCACCGCCGGCGCAGCTGCCGCAGCTGTGACTGCGCGCGGCGGCATAGCCACTCTGCGCGCGCGTCGGGCCGAGAAGGCGCGGTTACGTGCGCGGGAAGAGGCGGCCCGCGCCGCTGATGCGCTTGATGCCGATCCCTCGGCCAATCCCTCGGTGGCCGGTAGCTATGTGCAGAAACCGGGAAGTCCGGGAATGCGCGCGCCGCGTCAGCCGGGCCAGAAGCTCACCGCAAAGGAAAAGCGCTGGCAGCGCCGGCGTCGCCGGCATGTGGTCGAGGAGATCATCGGCTGGATTCTGGTGCCGATCATCCTGATCGCGCTGTATTTCGCCCTGATCGGCGGGCTCGCCCTGTTCGGCCTCACCCTCGATGATCTGATGGACGGGCTGCGCATGGTCCGCGCCCAGTTCAGCTGATTCGAAGGCGGAAAGGCCAGCGCCATGGCACGCAGCCGCGCCGATACCCTGCTCGTGGCCCGGGGTATCTTCGAAAGCCGCGCCCGCGCCCAGGAGGCGATCCGGGCCGGTCTGGTAAGTGCCGACGGCGTCGTCCTGCGCAAGGCCTCGGAAAGCATCGCCGAGAATGCCGAGATCGAGGCGACGCAGCCGCATCCTTACGTCTCGCGCGGCGGGCTCAAACTCGCCGCCGCGCTCGATGCCTTCGCCATCGATCCGCGTGACCGCGTCGCCTGCGATCTCGGCGCCTCGACCGGCGGCTTTACCGATGTGCTGCTCCAGCGCGGCGCGCGGCGGGTCCACGCGGTCGATGTCGGGCGTGGCCAGCTGCATCCGCGTATCGCCGGCGATCCGCGTGTCGTGGCGATGGAGGGCTGCGATGCCCGCAGCCTCGATGCGCAAGCCTTTCCGGAAGCGCCGAGCCTCCTCGTGGCCGATGTCAGCTTCATATCCCTGAAGCTCGTGATCCCGCCGGTCCTGCCGCTGCTGGCGCCACGGGCGGAAATCATCCTCCTGATCAAACCGCAATTCGAGGCCGGGCGCGCGGCGCTGGGCAAGGGCGGAATCGTGCGCGATGAAGCCGTGCAGCGCGATGTCTGCGACGCCATTGCGCGGCTTCTGACCGATGCGGGCGGGCATGTGCTCGGGTTGATCGAATCGCCGATTCGCGGCGGTGACGGTAATCGTGAATTTCTGATCGGAGCCCGTCTTGGCTGAAGCTGTTCCCGAATTCGCGCCTTTCGAGGTCACGATCGAGCGCCTGGGTGCCCGTGGCGACGGTATTGCCCGGCATGGCGATGCGGTTCTGCACGTGCCCGGCGCGCTGCCCGGCGAGACGGTGCGGGTGTTTCGCGATGAAGGCAGCCGCGCCCTGTGCGACGGTGACGACGCGATCCGCGTGGCCTCGCCGCAGCGCATCGCGCCGTTCTGCCCGGTTCACGGGCGCTGCGGGGGATGTGTCGCGCAACATATGGCACCCGATCTCTATGCCACATGGAAACGCGGCCTGCTCGAGCACGCGCTGTCGCGCGCGGGTCTCGAAACCGTGGTGGCGCCGCTGGTTCCGGCAGCGGGAGCGGGGCGGCGGCGGCTGACCTTTCATGCCATGCGCGGTGATGACGGCGCCCTGCGCGTCGGTTTCATGGCCGCGCGCAGCCATGACCTCGTCGCGATCGATCATTGTCCCGTGGCCGAGCCCGGGCTGGCCGGCGCGCCGCAGATCGCCCGACTTCTCGCAGAGCGGTACCTCGCCGAGCAGTCGGCAGCGGCCTGCGATATCCACGTGACGGCGAGCCTCAACGGCCTCGACGTCGATCTGCGCGGCGGGCGAAGCGGCGCTTCGGGGCCGTCGGCGGGATTGCGTCGGCGTCTTATCACGCTTGCCGATGAGAGCGATCTCGCGCGGCTGTCGGTTGCCGGCGAGACGCTGGTGATGCGTCGTCCGCCGCTGCAACAGATGGGGCAGGCGGTGGTGCTGCCGCCCGCCGGCGGGTTTCTCCAGGCCAGCGCGTCGGGGGAGGCGATTCTGGCCGGGCATGTGCGCGATGCGCTGCGCGCGCGACCCGCATCGGGCGCAACGAAGAAGAAGCGCAAGCCGGTCCGCCGCATCGCGGAGCTGTTTGCCGGCTGCGGCGCCTTCACCCTGCGGCTTGCCGAGGATTTTGCCGTGCATGCGGTGGAGGCCGATGCGGGGGCGCTTGCCGCGCTCGATCGCGCCGCCCGCGAGACGCCGGGGCTCAAAGCCGTCAGCCATGAGCGGCGCGACCTGTTTCGCCGCCCGCTGCTCGTGCCCGAGCTCGGTGCCTTCGATGCCGTCGTGCTCGACCCGCCGCGCGCCGGCTGCGAGGCCCAGGCGCGGCAGCTCGCGCGGGCACAGGTGCCGCTCGTCATCTGCGTATCCTGTGATCCCGTGACGCTCGCCCGGGATGCCGCCCTGCTGGTGGCGGCGGGTTACCATCTCGAAACCGTGATACCGATCGACCAGTTCGCCATGACGGCGCATCTGGAATGTGTCGCGGTGCTCAGAAAGTGACTTTTGCGCCCGAAATCGCGGGGTTGCGCACCGAATCCCGGTGAAATCCGGCCTGATTCTGCCGATTCCTTCGGTGGATTACGGGGATGGAGGGGCGCGCAAATACGATTGCAGACAATTTTACCGACCGGTTTGACCCGCCGCATACGGCCCGCGACGTAACGTGACGTCATCACAGCCGAGGCCGCGTCGCACGCGGCCCTCATGAGGGAACCGGGCCGGCGCCGCAGGGTGCTGCTCGTCTTGAAACAATGGTGTATGGCTTGATCGAAGATCTCGAATCCGCGATCGCACGCTCGTCGCAATCGCGCCGTACCGACCACCTGCGTCGGGTCACAGACCTGTTCCTGCGCGATGCGCCGGCGCTCAGCGAGGAGCAGGTCGATCTTTTCGACGTGGTCATCGCGCGTCTGGCCAATGCCATCGAGGCCCGCGCGCGGATGGATCTGTCCGAGCGCCTGGCAGAGGTGCCGAATGCGCCGCGCGGTGTCGTGCGCTCGCTCGCTCATGACGAGATCGGTATTGCCCGTCCGATCCTGACACGCTCTGAGCGCCTCTCCGATGACGATCTCGTCGCCGTCGCCCTCGCCAAGGGACGCGAGCACATGCTCGCCATCTCCGAGCGCCGGGCGCTGACGGAGCCGGTTACCGATGTTCTCGTCAAGCGCGGCGACCGGATTGTGGTGCATGCGGTTGCCGGCAATCCCGGCGCGCGCTTCTCCGATGACGGGATGGCGACGCTGGCCGAGCGTGCCCGCGCCGATGAAGCCCTGCGCAATGTTCTCGCGGATCGTGACGATGTCGATCCCGAGCGCCTGCGCCAGCTCATGGCCATCGCCAAGGAGACGGTGCGCAACCGGCTGCAGGACGAGACGCCCGAGGGCGCTCTCGATCACGCGCTGGAGATCGGGACACTCGGCCTCGAAGCCGAGATCGTTCCCGGCGCGCGCGATTACCGCCCGGCCATCGAGATCGTCGATGCGCTGGAAGCCGAACGTCCGCTGGTCGAGCAGGATCTCATGGATTTCGCCGGTGCGCAGAAATTCGAGGAATGCGTCTGCGCCGTTGCACGCATGGCCGATCTGTCGATCCAGGCCGCCGAGCGGCTGTTCGACGAAGGCGATGCGGAGCTGCTTCTGGTCGTCGCGCGTGCGCAGGACTGGTCATGGCCGACCCTGCGCCTGATGCTCAAGCTGCGCGGCGACGAGGTCGCGGTCCCGCATCTGATGCGCAAGGCGAAAGAGACCTTCGAGAAGCTCAAGCCGAAGACGGCCGAGCGGGTGCTGCACTTCCTGAAAGCGCGCGAAGCCAGCCAGCAGCGTGCGAGCCGCAAGGCTGCTTTCCGTCAGGGTGGAAACATCAAACCCTTGCAAATGTGAGATAGGAGGGGCGCCGCCCCTCCCGGATCGCCTTGGCTTCGTAGCGGGTTCCCGGCCAGCCGGGATAGGGTTCGCGCCAGTCATCGGGGCCGCTCGCCTGCCAGAGCAGCTGCGGCTCCTGCATGGCGCGCGCGAGCGTCCAGCCGACATAATCATCGATATCGGAAGCGAAATGGAAGCATCCGCCCGGCTTCAGCAGGCGGGCGATGGCAGTCAGGTTGTTCTTTGAAACGAACCGGCGCTTGCGGTTGCGGCGCTTTGGCCAGGGATCGGGATAGAGCAGGTAGATTCGCGAAAACGCGGCCTCCGGAAGCCGTGGCAGCAACAGCCCGGCATCCTCGTCCCAGAGGCGGATATTGCGCAGATTGCGTGCTTCCACTTCGCCGAGCAGCTTCACCATGCCGTTGACGAAAGGCTCGCAGCCGATGAAGCCCGATTTCGGGGCCTCCCCGGCGCGATGGGCGAGATGCTCGCCGCCGCCGAAGCCGATCTCCAGCACCAGTTCGTCAGGCATGAAACCGAAAAGTCCCGCGAGATCCTCGCGGGACAAGGGGGTGTCGCCGCGCGGCAACATCAGGCGCGGCAACAAGGTTTCCAGTCGCTCCTCCTGCCCGGCGCGCAGGCGTTTGCCCTTGCGGCGACCGAAGAAGGCCGCCGCCGGGGCCTGCGCGTCGGAGGATGAAGCGCTCATGGCCGGTCGATCAGAATGCCGATTTCAGCGTGTCGGCGAGATCGGTGCGCTCCCAGGAGAAGCCGCCATCGGCTTCGGGGGCACGACCGAAATGGCCGTAGGCAGCGGTACGGGCATAGATCGGACGGTTGAGCTCCAGCTTGGTGCGGATGCCGCGCGGCGACAGATCGACCGCTTCCATCAGCACCGCCTCGAGCTTGGCTTCGTCCACCTGACCTGTGCCGTGCAGATCGGCATAGATCGAGAGCGGCTTGGCCACGCCGAT
>PXAW01000031.1 GCA_003567055.1 Hyphomicrobiales bacterium | reverse complement strand
GCTCGGCGTGCTCGCGCTCGAGAGCGAGCCGGTGGATCCGCGGCTATGAAGGCGCGCTTGCCCGCAAGCGTGGTCATCGGCGCGCTCGTCCGCATCCGACCGGGCGCCATGGTGCAGGCGTTGCGGGTCCGCGCAAATCCGGCTTGGGTGCGTTTCCTGATTGCCGTTGCGGCAAGTGCGGTTAGCCTGATCTTGCGGGCCGGTGTCCTGCCCGCGAGGGAGGAGCCTGACCATGGCGCAAGAACAATCGACAATCCGCGTTTCCACCTTCGATGGCCCCGGCGCGAAGGCGCAGATCCGGGAAGTGCCCTGGCCGAAGGTCGGCCGCAAGGGGGCGCTGATCAAGGTCGCCGCCTGCGGCGTCTGCGGCACGGATCTGCATATTCTGAAAGGCCATTGGCCGAAACCCCTGCCCTGGCCGTTTACTCTCGGCCACGAGATTTCCGGCGTGGTGGTGGAGATCGGTCCCGATCTGAAGACGGACTGGATGGATCAGCCGATCGGCGAGGGCTCGAAGATCATGATCCCGCCCTTCATGCCGTGCGGGGACTGCTATTACTGCAAGCACTATCCCGAGCATTCCAATCGCTGCCAGACACCGGTCTATTACGGGCGCTATCTCGGATTCGACAAGGCGCCGCATTTGTGGGGCGGCTGGGCGGAATATGTCTATGTGGATCTCGGGATGCTGCCGGGCACCAAGATCTACAAGCTGCCCGACGACATGTCGCTGCGGCTTGGAGCCCTGTCGGAACCGATCACCTCGACCATTCGCGGCTTTGCCCGCGCCCAGCGCATGGGCGGCTTCAAATGGGGCGATACGGTCGTGATCCAGGGCTCGGGGCCGATCGGTATTCTGGCCATCGCCGCGGCGCAGGAGATGGGAGCCGGCAAGGTGATCTGCGTCGGCGCGCCGGAACAGCCCCGTCTCGAACTCGCCCGCCGCTTCGGCGCGGTTGCCACGGTGGATATCACGCAGATGACCGACCAGCAGGAGCGCATCGCGCATGTGCGCGAACTTTGTGGCGGCTATGGCGCGGATCTGGTGATGGATTGCACGGGCCACCCGACGGCGGGGCCGGAAGGTATCGAGTTCCTGCGCGATTCCGGCTTCTTCATCGAGATGGGGCAGTTCACCGATGCCGGCTCGATCATGACGAACTGGCATCGTTTCGTGGCGAAAGACATCACCATCATGGGCTCATGGGCCTTTACCGAGAACGATCTCGCGCTGGGCGTGAAGATGCTCCACCACGCCGCCGATCGCTATCCCTGGCTCGACATGCAGACGCTGTATCCTTTCGACGATGCCGGGCTCGACCGGGCGGTGAGCGATGCGATGGCGATGCGCACCGTCAAGTCGACGATCATCCCGTTCCCGGAGATGGTGGAAAGCGAAGCGTGAACCCGGATGAAGGGGCGGCGTGCGTGATGCGCCGCGCCGCCCTTTCGCTTGTCAGCCGCGCGGACCCTGCGCGATCAGCGGGGTGATGCGGCGGATCGTGACGCGGCGGTTGCGGCGCTCGGTCGCCTGCGTGTCGATCTTGAGGAATTCCTCGCCATAGCCCTGCGTGACCAGATTCTCCGGCGGGACGTCGTAGAACTGGCTGAGGATGAAGGCGACGCTCTCGGCACGACGGTCGGAGAGCGACAGGTTGTCGATGGCACGGCCGATGGCATCGGTATGGCCCTCGATCAGGAAGATCTCATCGGGGTTGCGATCGATGACGTCGTTCATCGCATCCGCAACGCGTTCGAGCTGATCGATCTGTGCGCGGCTCAACCGCCAGGAACCCGTATCAAAGGTCACCGTGTCGAGATCGACGCGGGCCATGTAGTCGCGCAGGTTCGGATTATACCGCACCTCGTCCAGCGTATAGCGCTCCCGGATCTCGGAGACGGGGGGCGCGCGGAAGATTTCCGCGAGATCATCTTCGAAGACGTCGCCGTAATCGACGATATAGCGGTCTTGCGGGATGCGCACAACGGGCGGGGGAATCTCGACGCGGAAGGAGAAGCTACTGCCGTCATAGCCGAAGCGGGCGCCTTCACGACGCTCGTCACGCCGGTCGTCACGCCAGTCATCCCGGCGATCACCGCGACGGTCTCTCCAGCGTTCGCCGCCCCGCTCGCGATCCGTGCGGACCTGGCGGGTATTGTCGATCAGCACCGTTTCCGTGCCATCGGCCTCGCGGCGGATGCGGCGCAGGAGATTGCCGTCGGTGTCGAGGATGGTGATGATTTCGACATTGCCTTCGCGCGGGGCAATCAGAATATCCTGGTCGCCCCGGCGTTCGCGGCGGACATTGGAATAGGTGCGGCGAACGCGCTCATCCTCGGCCTGCCGGATGATGATCTCGGTACCCTGCTGGATGATGGTCCGCGCGCCCGCTTCCTCGGTGATGGTCACACCGTCTTCGGTCCGCTCGCGGCGGCCTTCGCGAACATCGCCGAAATCCTGCGGTTCGGCTGTCCTCTCTTCTGATGTCGCGGGGGCCGTAGCGGGTTCGCGTGTCGTCTCCACGGCATCGCGTTCACGACGGCGTTCGCCGCGCTCGCGATCGCGTTCGCGCTCCGCTTCGGTGACCGGTTCGGCGTCCCGCCGCGTTTCGGCTTCGGCTTCGACCTCGGCTTCACGCTCAACTTCGACCTCGACTTCGGCTTCACGCTCGGCTTGCGCTTCACGTTCTGCTTCAGCTTCGCGCTTTGCCTTACGCTCAGCTTCAGCCTCTGATTCTGCCTCGGTCACACGCTCCGCTTCCGCCGCCGCCTCGGCTTCCGCTTCGGCTTCCGCCTCAGCCGCTGCCTCGGCTT
>PXAW01000273.1 GCA_003567055.1 Hyphomicrobiales bacterium | reverse complement strand
TCCTGCGCAGCCTCGTCAGGATCGCCGAGGGCAAGAAGGCGGCGTGAGGCGGCGCAGCAGATGAGGCGTTGGCCTTTCCGGGACTTTGCGCCATGCTCGCACTCATCGGGGTGGCGCGGGTATGGAGGCAGTAACGCATGACTGTTGAGGCTTCCGGCAGGCACGAGCATGGAACGTTGCCGCCATTCCGGCAACATCCGCTGCGCGGTCGCTTGCTGGCGGAAATGCATGCGCGGCCATTCGCGCCGCTCGCCGCGCCGCATCGCGTCATCCATCTCGCCTTCATCACCGACGAGGAAGCGGCGGGCCGGGCGCGGGCGCGACTCGCGCAATGGTGCGAAGCGCGCGGCGTGCCCCTGCCTGCGGATGGCGCACGCCATCATCGCGCGCAATGCTCGGGAGTCGCGCTGCGCTTCGAGAGCCACGGCGAGTTCACGACCTATACCTGGGAATTTCCCGGCAATGGCGGCGGCGGCAGCGGGCCGGACGCGCATGAACCCGCCCCGGATCGCCTCGCGCGGGTGATGGATGGATTGCAGGATCTGCAAGAGGATGACGACGGGTCCGGCTCCGCCCTCCTGATGGTCGCCGTGGATCTCAGCCTGCATGGCGGGCCGGCGGATCTGAAGAGCGTTTTCGGGGAAACCAATCTCGCCATCGCCGATGTGGAGGGGGATGCGGCCCGGGTCACCACGGATTTCCGGGCGGATGCGCATGGTTTCGTGCGGATCCTCGTGGAGGATCGCGGGCTCAGCCCCGGCCAGGGCGGCGCGCTGGTGCAGCGGCTTCTGGAAATCGAGACCTATCGCACGATGGCATTGCTCGGCCTGCCCGAAGCGCAGGCGCTCGCGCCGACGATCCGGCGTATCGAGACC
Organism: Hyphomicrobiales bacterium; assembly: GCA_003567055.1. Lineage (GTDB taxonomy): Bacteria > Pseudomonadota > Alphaproteobacteria > Rhizobiales > Beijerinckiaceae > Saliniramus. The sequence continues at coordinate 1,942 of PXAW01000273.1, read as the reverse complement.
ACCCTGCCCGGCCTCATCGAGGAGATGCGCCACAGCAAGGGCTTTACCGACAATCGCCGGCTCCTGGACACGCTGACCGGCCTCGCAGCCGAGCTGGAGAGCGACGCGGCCGGGTCACTTTATCGCTTCGGCGCCACGCGTGCCTATGGCGATCTCGTGCGCCTGCGGCTCGAGGCGATCGCGGAAAAGCCGGTCTCAGGCTATGATTCCTGGTCGTCATTCCTCGACAGGCGGCTTCAGCCGGCAATCCGCACCTGCCTGTCGACCGAGGAGCGCCAGGCCAATCTCTCACGCAAGCTCTCCCGTGCCGCGCAGCTTCTGCGCGCACGCGTCGATGTCGAGCTGGAGAGCCAGAACAGCAATCTGCTCAAGACGATGAATGCCCGCGCACGCACGCAATTGCGCCTCCAGCAGACGGTGGAGGGGCTCTCCGTCGCGGCGATCACCTATTACATCAGCGGCCTCCTGCATCGCGGCCTCACCGGCGCGCGCGAAGCCGGCTATGCCGTCGATCCCACCATCGTCACGGCGGCGGCGATTCCGGTCATCCTGATCGCCATCGCCCTGCTGGTGCGCCGGATCCGGCGCACGCATGATGACGGCGCAGCCTGAGCCAATCCGCCTCAGACGTTGATCGGGCCGCTATGCTGGTGGAAGCCCTTCAGGTCGTGGAAGACCGGGGTGTCGTAATTCTCCGGCACCGGATCCTCGCCGGTGAGCCAGCGGAACAGGTCGCGATCCGGCACCTCGATCAGCGCCTCGTAGATGTCGAGCTCGGCATCGGTCATCTCGCCGATGCGCGCATCCGCGAACTGGCCCATCAGCAGATCCATCTCGCGGATACCGCGATGCCAGGAGCGAAACAGCACCCGACGGCGGCGGATGTCGAGATCGGCGCTGGAGCGGGTGGTGCCGGTCATGAGGCAATCTCCTTGGATCGCGCGGGTGGGGCCGCGCATGCGTTTAGGCGGGGAAACCTGCGTGCGTCCTTGCGGAAATCGCGCGAAGCCCTCGCCGGGTTCGGTCTGACGGGGTATATAGCTTGCCCGCGTATGAAAACCAGCCATTCCGAGCGAGCGCCGATCCACAGATGTCCCTGCGCCCCGCCATACTCGATCCGTATTTCGCACCGGCGACCACCGTCCCGGGTGTCGGGCCCAAGATCGCGCCGCTGATCGATCGGCTCGTCGGTGCCCAGGGCCAGCCGGCGCGGATCGTCGACCTGCTCTTTCACATCCCCACCGGCGGGATCGACCGGCGGCTGCGCGGCTCGATCGCCGAGGCCCCCGTCGGCGAGCAGGTGACGCTGGCCGTCACCGTGGTCGATCACCAGCCGGGCCCGCTCAACCGCTCGAAAGCGCCCTATCGGGTCGTCGTCGAGGATGCGACCGGCGATATTGCGCTGATCTTCTTCAACCTGCCCCGCCAGCGCATCCAGGGCCTGTTGCCGGTGGGCGCGCAAAAGATCATCTCGGGCAAGATCGAATTATGGGACGGGCGGCGCCAGATGGTGCATCCCGATCGCATCCTCGATGCCCGCGAGGCCGACAAGCTGCCCACTGTCGAGCCGGTCTACGGCCAGACCGAGGGGCTCACCTCGCGGCTGATCGCGCGCTTTACCAATGCCGCGCTGGAGCGGGTTCCCGAGCTCCCCGAATGGCAGGATCCGGCCTGGATGCAGCGCAACGCCTTCCCGCCCTTTCGCGAGGCGCTCGCCGCGCTCCACCGTCCGCCCGATGCCGACGCGGCGAAGGCCGAGGCGCTGGAGCGCAATCCGGCGCGGCGGCGGCTCGCCTATGACGAACTCCTCGCCTCCCAGCTCGCCCTCGCCATCGTGCGCTCGCGCATGCGCCGCAAGCCGGGCCGGGCCAATGCCGGGGACGGGCGCCTCGTCGAGGCCTTCACGCAGGCCCTGCCCTTCCCGCTGACGGGGGCGCAGGCC
>PXAW01000320.1 GCA_003567055.1 Hyphomicrobiales bacterium | reverse complement strand
CGGCCAAGCGCGTCTTTATGGAGGCCAGGAGGTCGCGGCTCGCCTGTTTCACCCGCTCACGAGACGTCTTGTCCAGGTTATCCTTGAGCAGCAGGTCGAAGAGCGCGAGTTCATCCTCGCCAAGCCCCTCCTTCGTTGCGCGCTTCTGTTCCTCGTCCAGACTGTTCACGAGTTCGACCAGTCGACGGAAGGTCTCCTCGATGGTGGTTCGGTCTTTCTCGCGATTGTAGTCGGCGATGATCGCCTCGTACTTCACCTGATAGTCCATCCTTGCTGGATTGCGCGCCAGCATCTCGGCGAGTTTCTGTTCGACGATGTCTCGGATGTCCTGAAGTGCGGTCGCTTTGCGTCTGACCTTCCTTGCGAATTCATCGCGCAGCTTCTCAAGATCGATCTGACTGAGGTCGAAGGTCAGTCCCTCGGCTTGGTCGTCTCCTGGCGCCTGCGTCCGGATGGCCTCGTTGACGATCCGGTGCAACTCCTTCAACAGCTCTGTCACGTCAGCCGTGTCGCGCCGCTCGGTCAGCTTCTTGTAGATTGCTTCGATGTTGTCGTGTCGTTCGGCGTATGCCCAGGCGCTGGGCTCCATCAGCAGCGCCTTGAAGCGGATGAACACCTGCCGTGCGAGAATCTCGAAGCGCCGCTTGGCCTCGTCCGTCGAATAGACGGCTTCCACGGCGTCCTTCAAACCCTTGATGCGCACAAAGCCCTTCGAACCGAGCAGCACGCTTGGATCGAAACCGATGCCGCGCAAATGGGCCTCGGTCGCCTCGATAGCTTCGAGCAGAGCCTGCACCCTCTCCTCGATGGGGGCGATGATCTCTTCTCCGCCTGTGCCATCATCGCCCAGCGCGTACTGAGCCAGCGCGGCTCGCAGGCTGGCCAGCATCCCATTGTAGTCGACAATCAGGCCGAAGTCCTTGCCAGGATACACCCTGTTCGCGCGCGCTATGGCCTGCATCAGCGTGTGCGCCTTCATCGGCTTGTCGATATAGAGCGTCGACAGACATTCCACGTCGAAGCCGGTCAGCCACATCGCACAGACGATTGCGACGCGGAACGGGTGCTTGGGGTTCTTGAAGGCCGTCTCGACATCGACCCGCTCGCCACCCCCTGCATCGAAGCCCTGCTTCATCAGGGCACGGTGCGGGATGATGTCGAACCCCCATTTCTTGAAGTCCGCGACCTCGTTCTGCGCTTCGCTGATAATGATCTCGACGATGGTTTCCTCGAGCCACATCGCTTGCGCATCCAATTCTTGCGCCTCCTCCGCGAGTACAGCACGCAAGGACTCATCGGTCGTGGTATTCGCTTGGGCTTGCTTGGCATCGGCCGCCGCCCTGACTTCTGCGGCTTTCGCCCGCCATCGCGGGACGATCATCTGGTGCATCCGGGCGCAGGTGATCTTGTCGATGCAAACAAACAGGGATTTTCCGGATTCCCACCTCGTCGCGCAGTGATCCACGAAATCGGCTGCGATCTTGTCGAGCCGCTCATCGGCGGTGATGACCTCGTAGTCCTTCCCGAGCAGCTTATCGAGGAGCGCCGCCTGATCGGGGTCGAGTTCCGCCTCCTCGATCTTCTCGGCAATCCGTTCGTTCAGATCCGTCTTGGCGACACCCAGCTTCTCGCCCCGGTTCTCGTAGACCAGCTTGACGGTGGCCCCGTCCTCCTCGGACCGCTTGAAGTCGTAGCGCGAGACATATTCGCCGAAGATGCGTTTGGTAATCTCGTCCTGTTTGAACAGCGGCGTGCCGGTGAAGCCGATGAAGGCGGCATTGGGCAGCGCAAGGCGCATGTTGCGGGCCAGCCGCCCTGCCTGCGTGCGGTGCGCCTCGTCCGAGATCACGATGATGTCGTCACGCTCGCTGTAGGGCTTCTTCGGGTCCACGTCCTTGTTGAACTTGTGGATCAGGCTGAAGACGTACTGGTTGTTCTCCTTCAGGATCCGTTCCAGATCATCGCCGGAGGCCGCGCGCGGGGTATCGTTCCCGGCAATGCCGCAGCCCACGAAGGTCTTGTAGATCTGGCTGTCGAGATCGTTCCGGTCGGTCATCAGCAGGAAGGTGAAATTGCCCGGCACCTTGCGCCGCACCTTCTCGGCGAAGAAGGCCATGGAATAGGACTTGCCGCTGCCTTGGGTGTGCCAGAACACGCCCAACCGGCCCAGATCGGGGTGCGCCCGCTCGATGATGTCGACCGGACCTTCGGGGATGAATGACGGCAGCGCCGTTTCCGCCGTCACAAGCGCCTGCTCGCCTTTCCTGCGCTTCGTCGGCGCTTTTCGCTCCAGCGGCAACTCGACAACGCGGTGCCGCAGACGTTCTCCGGGCGGGATGTCGGCCTTGATCGCCTCCTGCCGTGCGACCGAGGCCACTGCGCGGTTCACGCCCAGCACCTGATGGTTTCTCGCCACCACCTTGCGCGCGGCGCCCGCCTTGCTCTCGTCGAACAGGATGAAGTTCTCGACCAGATCGAGCAGTCTGTCATGCGCCAGCATGCCATTCAGCAGGCGCTCCGCATCGACGCTGCCTTCATCCCCCTCCTCGAGCCGCTTCCATTCGTTGAAATGCTCCCACGCGCTGGTGATCGAGCCGTAGCGGGCGCGGTCGCCGTTCGACACGATCAGGAAGGCGTTGTGATGGAACGCATGGGCGATGACGTTTTCGTCCATGTAGTCGCGCAGGTTGCCGTCGAATCCCGCCCGGATGTTCTTGTAGACGGCCTTCAGCTCGATGAAGACCAGCGGCAGGCCGTTGACGAAGCAGACCAGGTCAGCCCGTCGGTTGTAGTGCGGGGTCCGCAGGCCCGTCAACTTTAGCTCG
>PXAW01000161.1 GCA_003567055.1 Hyphomicrobiales bacterium | reverse complement strand
TGCTCGAAGGCGCCGTGCCGAGCCCGCTCGACCCGCCGAAGGGCTGCCCCTTCGCCACGCGCTGTCAGCATAAACTCGGGCCGATCTGCGACGATCAGCGCCCCCCCGTCCATGCGCGCACTGACGGCCACCGCATCGCCTGCCATATTCCGCTCGAAGAGCTGGAGACGATGCAACCGGTTTTTCGCAAAACGGTTGCATGACCGGGATCGGGCGCGCTCGCTTGTTTGAGCGAACGATGCCGCACTGCAGCATTTCCCTTTGGGAAGCAGAGGCTTCTATTGCAAGTTGTCTGGTATGACCTTTCGTACGTTATGAATAACTTTTTTTAAGATTTCTTTGCTGTCCTGTGTGCAACCGAGAAACGCCATGGGGACCGAGACCGTGCGATTCACTTCCTTTCTGCCCCGCCTGCCAAATGTCACGCGTCTTGGGCTGCGTGGCCGCATCGCCGCCGGATTCGCGGCGATTCTGATCCTGGCTGTCGGCATGGCGGGCTTTGCCATCTTCAATGCCTTGGGGCTCAACCGCGATTTTGCGGATTACCGCGCGATCGCGAACGAGACGCAGAGTGCGGAAACGCTGACGGCGGATTTCACCCGCATGCTCGTCCTCGCCCGTGACGAACTCGCAACGCCCGACGAAGAGCGACGCGCGGCCATTGCCGACATGAGTCACCGGGTGCGAAGCCAGATCATGGATGCGGTGGAGGCCACATCTTCCGATGAGCGCCGCGCGATGCTCACCCGCATCGTCATGACCTATGACGAGTTCGAGCGCGGCGTCGATGCACTCTTTGCCATGGATACGGAGTTGCGCGGCATCGTGGCCGACGAGGTGGAGCCGGCCATGGCCGCTGTGACCGAAGCGGTCTGGCAGCTCGTCTATTCCGCCTCGCTCGAAGGCGATCTCGATACCTCGAACGAAGGCTCGCGGGCGCTTCAATTCGGCCTCGTCTCGCAGGCTGCCTTCGCGCGCTATCTTGCGGGCGACGATCAGGCGCGCAACCAGGCCGAGATGACGGCCGGGCGTGCGCTCAATCTGGCGAAGGAGCTGCGCGACAAGACGACACATGCTGCGCGCAAGAACTGGCTCGCCACGATCGCCGAGAATCTCGAAATCTATCAGACCTCCATGCTGCGCGGCATGGAGGTGTCCGATGAACTCGGCATCATGCGCGCCGAGGTGCTCGGCGAGAGCGAGCAGGCGATTGCCGGGCTGACCAACGAGATCGTCACCGGCGCCTCTCGGGAAGCGCGCGCGATCGGCGAGGGGACCGCCGCCGCTGCGATGCAGGTGGTGATGATGACCATCGCCGCGACCGTGCTGCTCGCCGTGCTCGGCATTGCCATCGCTGTCCTGATCGGACGCTCCGTCTCCCGCCCGGTCGTCGCCATGACCAGCGCCATGCGCGAGCTCGCCGACGGCAATACCGCGATCACCGTGCCGGGCCGCGAGCGTTCCGACGAGATCGGTGCCATGGCAGGCGCCGTCGAGATTTTCCGCCAGAACGCCATCGAGCGCGAGCGTCTCACCTCCGAGAGCGAGAAGGAGCAACTGGAGCGGGCCGAGCGCCAGCGTGCGGTCGAGACGCTGATCGCGGAATTCCGCGACTCGGTCGGCGCCATGCTGGAAGGCGTCACCGGCAACATGCAGCAGATGCGCGACACCGCCCATAACCTCACGATGATCGCCTCGCAGACGGCGGATCTGACCGAGCAGACGGCATCCGCATCAGAGGATTCGAGCAGCAACGCCGCCACCGCAGCCGAAGCCGCCGAGAGCCTCAACGGTGCCATCAACGAGATTGCCCGCGCCGTCGGCATGACCACCGAGGTGGTCGGTCGCGCCACGCAGGCAGCTGATCACACCAATACGAAAGTGGCGAGCCTGTCCGACGCCGCGCAGCGCATCGGTGACGTGATCGGACTGATCCAGGAGATCGCCGAGCAGACCAACCTGCTCGCCCTCAACGCCACCATCGAGGCGGCGCGCGCCGGTGAGGCCGGCAAGGGCTTCGCGGTCGTTGCGGCGGAGGTGAAGAACCTGGCCGATCAGACGGCCAAGGCGACCCAGGAAATCTCCGGGCAGATCGGGGCGATTCAGGGTTCGACCAAGGACGCCGTGTCCAATATCGAGCAGATCGCCGGCATCATGAAGGAGGTCTCGGAGCATACGACCTCGATTGCCGCGGCTGTCGAGGAGCAGGGCGCCTCCACCGACGAGATCACCCGCAACGTCCAGCGTTCGGCGCAATCGAGCCGCCAGGTCGCCGGGAATATCGAAAGCGTCAAGGCGTCGACCGGCGAGACCAATCGCTCCGCCGATCATGTCCTGCATTCCGCCGATGCCGCCACCGACGAAACGCAGAAGCTGCGCCGCGCCATCGACACCTTCCTGGAGCGCGTCGCCGCGGCCTAGAGCATCATTCCGTCGGGTGGATACCGGCTGACGGAAGAAATGATGCGTCGAACAATGACTTAGAGCGCCCGGCCTGACTCCGTCAGGTCGGAACGCGCTCTAAGCCGCATCGCGCTCGCGCCGAAGACAAAAAAGCCCCCGCATCGTGATGATGCGGGGGCTTCGTCATTCAGGTCATTGCAGGCGGACTGTCAGCCGTGATGCGCCTTCACGTCCTGGCGCTGCTCGCCGAGGCCGTCGATCCCCATGGTGACGACATCGCCGGCCTTGAGATAACGCGGCGGCTTCATCGCGGTGCCGACGCCGGGGGGCGTGCCCGTGGTGATCACGTCGCCGGGCTCCAGGATCATGAAATGCGAGATATAGGAGACGAGCTGGGCGCAGTCGAAGATCATCGTCTTCGTCG
>PXAW01000079.1 GCA_003567055.1 Hyphomicrobiales bacterium | reverse complement strand
GCGGCTCAATGCCGATCCGCAATTCCAGCGCAATATCGAGCGCTTCGCGCAGTTCCTGACCCTGGTGGGGCTCACCGCCCTGATCGTCGGCGGGGTGGGCGTGGCCAATGCGGTGCGCGGTTTCGTCGATCGCAAGCGCGATTCGATCGCGACCCTGAAGGGGCTCGGCGCGCCGGGCGGACAGGTGGTCGGCATCTATCTGACGCAGGTGATGACGATTGCCGGGCTGGGCATCCTCGCCGGGCTCGTCATCGGCGCCGCCATCCCTTTCGTCGTGGCGTTTCTCCTGCGCGACATCCTGCCGATTCCGATCGCGCCGGTGCTGGCATGGAGCCAGCTCGGCATCGCTGCGCTCTATGGCGGGCTGATCGCACTCGCCTTCGCCATCCTGCCTTTGGGGCGTGTGCATGACATCGAGGTGACGCATCTGTTTCGCGACCAGATCGACCGCGACCGGCGCTGGCCGCGCAAGCGCTACATCGCCATCGCGGTTGCAGCGGCGGGGACGCTGATCGCCCTGTCGCTGGGGGCGGCCTATGATCCGCGCGTGGCATCGATCTTCATCGTCGCCATCGCCATCGCCTTCGTGCTGCTGCGCCTCGTCGCCGCCGGCCTGATGGCGCTGGCGCGCCGCCTGCCGCGTCCGCGCCGCGCCGGCCCGCGTCTTGCGCTCGCCAATATCCACCGCCCCGGTGCGCTCACCCCCTCGCTGGTGCTCTCGCTCGGGCTCGGCGTGACACTGCTGGTGACGCTTGCCCTGATCGATTCGAACATGCGCCGGCAGCTCACCGAGAACCTGCCGCAGAATGCGCCGAGCTTCTTCTTCGTCGATATCCCATCGGCGGAGGTCGAGGCCTTCGAGGGCTTCATGCGCGACGCCGCGCCCGACGGGACGCTGGAGCGCGTGCCGATGATGCGCGGGCGCATCGTCTCGCTGGGCGGGGTGCCGGCGGAGGAGATCGATGCGCGCGAAGACGTGAACTGGGTGCTGCAGGGCGATCGCGGCATCACCTATGCGCAGGAACCGCCGGAGGGCTCGCGCATCGTCGAAGGCGCATGGTGGGGCGACGCGCCGGAGGAGAATCTCGTTTCCTTCGATGCCGAGATCGCGGAAGGGCTCGGGATCGGGCTCGGCGATTCGATCGTCGTGAACGTGCTGGGGCGCAATATCGAGGCGCGCATCGTCAATCTGCGCGAGATCGAATGGCGCTCGATGGGCATCAATTTCGTCATGGTCTTCTCGCCCAACACCTTCGCCGGCGCGCCGCACATGCATCTGGCGACGCTGACTTTCGAGGACGAGGAGGACCGCGCCCGCGAGCCGGCACTGATGCGCGATATCGGCCAGGCCTTTCCGACGATCACCAGCGTGCGCGTGCGCGATGCGCTCGAAGCGGTCAGCGACCTCGTCGGCCAGCTCGCCATCGCCATACGCGGCGCATCCAGCGTGGCGCTGGCGGCGAGCGTGCTGGTGCTGGCCGGTGCGCTCGCGGCGGGGCACCGGGCGCGGCTCTATGATGCGGTGGTGCTCAAGACCCTGGGGGCGACGCGCTCCCGGCTGCTGGGCGCCTATGCGCTGGAATACGGCGCGCTGGGCCTCGTTACCGCGATTTTCGGCCTGATTGCCGGCGGACTCGCGGCCTGGGTGATCGTCACGCGCATCATGCAGCTCGATTTCGTCTTCGTCTGGGAGGGCGCATTGGGTGCCGCCGTGCTGGCGGTCGTGGTCACGATTTCGTTGGGATTGCTCGGCACCTGGAGAATATTGAGCCACAAGCCGGCGAGCTATCTGCGGAATTTGTAGGCAGCAGGCCGGGTTTTACGAAATTAAACCGTATAATGCGGCCATGAGGCCGGGCTGCGGCGTTTTTCATCTTCGATTCACGCTGATTGCAGCCCGAAAACCCTTGCGCGAGAGCGTGACATTTTCCATATTACGAAAGAACGTCGCTCCCGGCGATAGCGGGGTTCGCGTCGGCTCGTCCAGAAGGATCACTCCAGATCCTGCGGAGGAGGCGGTGCCCCCGAGATATATGCCGGACAGGCTCTTCTGTAGAGGAATCCGATGCAAATCAACGAACAGAACCGTTATACCCAAGCTGCTGCTGCTGCGAGCGGAACCCGGGCGCGGTCGCAGGCCGAGATCGATCAGGGCCTGCGCGCGTTCATGCTTGGCGTCTACAACAACATGGTGCTCGGCCTCGCCATCACCGGTCTGGTGGCGCTCGGCACCTACATGCTTGCGACGACCACGGCGCCCGACGGCAGCCTGGCGCTGACCGCGCTCGGCGCAGCCGTCTATACCAGCCCGCTGCGCTGGGTGCTGATGCTGTCGCCGCTGGCCTTCATCTTCTTCTTCTCCTTCAAGATCGAGAGCCTGCAGCCACGCACGGCGCTGGTCATGTTCTTCGCCTTCGCGGCGCTGATGGGCATTTCGATGTCCTCGATCTTCCTGGTCTTCACCGGCCAGTCGATCGTGCAGGTCTTCTTCATCACCGCCGCCGCCTTCGGCAGCCTGAGCCTCTACGGCTACACGACGACGCGCAGCCTGTCGGGGATGGGGACCTTCCTGTTCATGGGCCTGATCGGCCTGATCCTGGCCATGATCGTGAACATCTTCCTCGCCTCGAGCGCGCTGGGCTTCGCGGTCTCGGTGATCGGCGTCCTGATCTTCGCCGGCCTCACCGCATGGGACACGCAGCGCCTGAAGGAGATGTATCTCTTCAACAACTTCGACACCGCCACCGCCACGAAGGCGTCGGTGATGGGTGCGCTGTCGCTCTACCTGAACTTCATCAACATGTTCCAGTTCCTGCTCATGCTGCTCGGC
>PXAW01000274.1 GCA_003567055.1 Hyphomicrobiales bacterium | reverse complement strand
CTTTCGCGATCGCTGTCAAATAGGCCTTCGTGTCATCCGGCGCGTGTGACGCGATCAGAAGTGCCATGTTCCGAAGGTCTTCGATCATCGTCGTGCGCGCCTGGCGTCCAAGCCGTGGCCCATCCTCGGCGCCCGGGATCATGATCGTGGCATCACGCAAGTCGAGCTGCATCAGCCATCTAAAGAGCATCTTCGCCGTGGCTTGACCGAGTTTAGGGAAGCCCATCATGGTAAGAACCTGGGCTTCAGCGAGCTCCACGATCGCAGCGATCGCCTGGATTGGGATATCGTCGGCATTCACAGCGCACCACATGAGAACCGTAGGCGCCGATAGCGTCGTGGCGATGCGCAAAGAGCCCGGTGCTTCGACAGGAAGCTCAGCGCCGGTCGCGACGATCTCCTTGAAGGCGGATGCGGCCGAGATCGTTTCGGTCGCGACGATGGCGGTACAGATCTCGACGAGCAACGCGCCCCCATCGGCAAGCAATGTAGCGCGGCTGCGGCTCAGAAGCCGCGACGAAAGTTCGGATCGCACGATCGCCATGAGTGCTTGGCGACGCCATGCATCATGGGCGCCTGGTCGCGAGAGGGCCCCTAGGAGGGCCGTCCAGTTCGAGCCGTCCGGTCCCTGTTCGAGCGCGAAGCGACCGGCAAACTCGATACCACGTGCTACCCGCGGCGATGGCGGTACGGAAAGATCGACGTTGTCGAGCAACGTGATGTCTTCGTTTAGGCGCGCGCCGATCGCCCAGTCGCGGAGCACGTCATGGTAGAAGCTGAGACGGTCGCGCCTCGGTTCGGACAGGGTCAGGCTACGCAGTAGATGAGCTCGTGCCGGTGTGTCCGTCGACGCCTCTACCAGGTCCTGTCCTGCCAGCGCCGCTTCTGCTAGCTCGGCCAAGAGCCGTTGCGCCGGGCGGACATCATCTGGCTTTGCGCCATCGGCATTCTTCCACCATCGGTCGGCGAGCGCCGCTTCAGTACGAATGTTGGCCGAGCTCGGGACCTTGAGCAATTGGGCCAACCGATAGAGATTGCGCGATATGCTCACGGCCGGATGATCCCGCGACAGCAAAGCGCGCAGTTCCGGGGCGGCAGTGCTCAGGGCTGCAACCTCGTCGTCGTTCAGTTCGCCCACGACCACTTGGCTGGGCGTACCCAACTTCGCGAGCGCGTCCTCGGCGACCCAGCCAGTGTCTTCGACGCCGACATCGGGCCGTTTGGACACGACTACGGAGAAGCCTGGGACCGCTGCAATCTCGCGCAGCAAGTCATTCACTGTGCGGCGGCGCTCGACGGACGTGAACATCTCGAGGCCGTCAATGAACAAGACCCCGCCGCCACCGGCCGCCAGGTCCCACAAGAAATTCTTGGCGGTCCCGGGCATTTCGAGACGTTGCGCGAGCGCCGACCATCCCCCGTCGGGCGTGCCTACGGGATCAAGGACGATGACATGGCCCTCACGGCCTATCCGCTCAGCAAGATGTCTCAAGACCCAGGACTTGCCCACGCCCGGTTTACCAGTGATCTCGATGAAGCGATGCCCGTCGCGCGCTTTCTCGAGATCGGCAAGCGCGCCGAGGCGGGGGAGATTGACGCCGCCGACAGTGGTCCCGATCTCCATGAGTGCGTGGCGCGACATCTCCGCCAGCTTGGCGCGGGCGAGCGAGAAATTCCGATCGCCGACTAGGTGGAAGCCACGCGCCTTCAGCCTCTCAATGAGCGATTGGCGCGTGACCGAGCCACCGGCTTTACCCGTCTCGATGACGATTTCGATGAGATTGCTCCAAAGTGCCTCGGCACGTGTCGCATCTTCCGGCGCGAGGACCTGACGGGCCAGTGTCAGAGCATGGGCCTTCGCCTCCGGTGCTCCAGACTCGAAATCGAACTCGAGGATCATGAACCTGCGGATAATGGCCCAGACGGCTTCGTCCTCGTCCGCCACTCCGTGAGCCACAAGATTGCTGCGGAACGATTTGGCGAAACTGCGCATCTCTTCGCTGGCAACACCTGGGAGGGCTAACCGCGCGAAGAATTGAACGCCGCTTTCCGCTCTGTGCGCCCATTCGAGCACGTCCTGATAGGGGCCAGAGATCGAATAGCTGGTCCGCTGGGTCGCAACCGCGAGTAAATGGCGGTCCGTCGGCTTCTGAGCGGGATTGCTACGCACGATCTGTTCGCAGACGCCTTCAAAGATAGGGTCTTTGGGCGAAAAGCGGATTGTGCGTTTCGACTGGACCTCGAGAAGTGCGGTGCCTTTGTCTGAAACACCGTGCACGATCAGGTCATCGAGGGCATAGCCTTCATTCTCGCCCTGAAGCTGCACCCGCTCGATCCTTGCATTAGGGAGGCCGCGCGCGTCGCTGCCAGCGAGCATCTGCAGGAGATAATAGGCGCCAAGCTGGCCCTCAATATAGGTGCCGGCGCCCCCGCGCCCGACCGGACTGGAGCCTTTCTGTTCGGAACTTGTGCTTTCCTCCGGGGAAGGGCTCATAGCGTCGGTCGTCTTCAAATCAATCCTGCAGTTGATTTACGCGATAGCGTAAACATCGAACAATTTCGATTGTTTTCTATGTTGAATCTTCTTGGTTTCTCATAGGAAGTAACCACGGTCTTTTGAATTGCGCCCCGTCCGCGACGCAAGTTTTCGATGCGCCGGAGCTCAAGAATCCGCTTGTCATGCTAATCCTGCTGGCCTGAGCTTCGGGCCGAATGTCCGAATTGCCGGTAGATCGGATGGCCCCTCGCGCCCGCGGCGAACTTCTGGAATCCGCCCTCTACGTCGGTCATGCTGCAACCGCGAAGGGTCTTGGGTAGATAGCGCGACCGG
>PXAW01000569.1 GCA_003567055.1 Hyphomicrobiales bacterium | reverse complement strand
CGCATCGAGATCGTCGAGATCATCGACGCGGATGGCCCGGCGCCCGGCCTTGTCCTCGTAGGCGGGGCCGATGCCGCGCTTGGTCGTGCCGATCTTGGTCCCGCCCGAGGCGCCGCTCTCGCGCAGGGCATCGAGCTCGCGATGGACGGAGAGGATCAGCGTGGCATTGTCGGCGATGCGCAGCGTCTCGCGGGTGATCTCGACACCCTGAGCGCCCAGCCGTTCGATTTCGGCGACGAGCGCATGCGGGTCGAGCACGACACCGTTGCCGATGACGCCGAGCTTGTTCTTGCGCACCACGCCCGAGGGCAGGAGCGAGAGCTTGTAGACGGTCTCGCCGATGACGAGGGTGTGGCCGGCATTGTGCCCGCCCTGAAAGCGCACCACCACATCGGCCTGGCTGGAGAGCCAGTCCACGATCTTGCCCTTCCCCTCATCGCCCCACTGGGCGCCCACGACGACGACATTGGCCATTGGCTTGTTCCTGCGACCTCGATTGCGCATAACACGAAAAGCCCCGACACAAGGCCGGGGCAGCAAAACCTTGCAAGGCCTCTTGCGCGATTGCAGCGGCGAGGTCAAGGGCGATGCGGGCGGCGCGGGCGGCGAATGCCCTGTAATGCTTCAGCTTCCGGGCTTGCGATCGCCCGGTTTTGGCTCCGGCATCACCACCGGTCCGCCGGCCTCTTTCCAGGCCTTGAACCCGCCCTCGATATGGGCCACGGGTTTCAGCCCCATATCCTGTGCGGTCCTGGCCGCGAGCGCCGAGCGCCAGCCGGCGGCGCAGAAAAAGACGAAGCGCTTGTCCTGCGCGAAGATATCCTTGTGGTAGGGGCTCTCCGGGTCGATCCAGAATTCCAGCATCCCGCGCGGGCAATGATAAGCCTTGGGATTCTTGCCTTCGCGCTGCAATTCGCGCGGGTCGCGGATATCGATGAAGACGGTGTTCTCGTCATCCATCAAGGGCATGGCCTCGGCGACACTGAGCGTCTCGATGGCGGCATTGGCCTCCTCGAGCAGGGCACGGTAGCCGCGCGTGATGGTCTGGGGCATGATGGGGATCCTCGTTTCCTGATCTGCAGGCCGGTCGTCGCGAGTTTGGCGGAGGCGGGCACGGCTGGCAACGGGACGATCCTCGACGCGGGTTGGGCAATGAACGCAGGGCGGGAACGCAGGGCAGGAGCGCAAGGGTGGATCTCGGCTTCACGATCATCGATTATCTCGGGCTCGCCTTCTTCCTCGCCGCCTGGACAGGCTATCATCTGGCCGCCGAGAAACTCGGTACGGCGACCCACGGGCTCAACGAACGCATGGCGCTCTATCGCCGGGCCTGGATCGAACAGACGCGTCTGCGCGAGAATCGCATCTTCGATTCCACCATCATGGCTTCCCTGCAGAACGGTGCGGCGTTCTTCGCCTCGACGGCCCTGTTCGCGATCGCGGGTGTGCTGGCGATGCTGCAGGCCACCGATGCCGCCTTGTCGGTCTTCGCCGATCTGCCCTTCGGCATCGCGCCGACGCGGCTGGCCTATGAGGTCAAGGTCGGCGGGCTCGGGGTGATCTTCGTCTATGCCTTCTTCAAATTCGCCTGGTCTTATCGCCTGTTCAATTATACCGCGATCCTGATGGGGGCCATTCCCGTGGACGGGCGCTCTCGGGAGGGCGAGATCGCCGCTGCGCGTGCCACGCGGATGAACATCGTGGCGGGCCGACATTTCAACCGGGGGCAGCGTGCTTTCTTCTTCGCTTTGGGCTATCTGGGCTGGTTCATCAGCGCCTGGGTGCTGATCGCCGCCACGGCGGCGGTGCTGATCGTGATGTGGCGTCGGCAATTCGTTTCCGACGCCATTTCAGCCCTCGATGGAAAGGACGAACCGGATCATGACCCAAGCGAGCCCTGAGGGTGGACGGCGCATCGACGAGGCTGCGCTCGAAGAGGAGATCCGCGCGCGCATCACAGCGCGGGGCGCCGGCAAGTCGATCTGCCCGTCGGAAGTGGCGCGGAGCCTCGCCGGCGATGATCCGCAACGCTGGAAGCAACTGATGCCGGCGATCCGGCGTGCTTCGGTGCGCCTTGCCCGAGCCGGTGAACTGCGCATCCTGCGCAAGGGAAAACCCGTCGATCCGGAGGATTTCAAGGGCGTCTACCGCCTCGCCTCGCTGCCGCACACGCCTGAAGGCGGTGAAAACGGGGCGTAACCGACGCCTGCGCGTCGTTCATCCCTCCTTAAACCGCCACATTTAGATTGCCATTGCAGATTCACGGAGCCTTAAGCACGATCCGCCGGGGACGGGAGCCGCATGTTCGGACGCAAGCACAAGCCACGGGAGCGGCGCGAGCCGGTTCTGGGCGCGCCTGCGCCAGATGACGACATGCTCGACCTGCGTCTGAGCCCGGATGATCGGGCCGGAGGTCTGGCGCGCGAGGACGGCATGGCGAGGAGCCCCGGCAAACGAAACGGGTCCCGGGCGACGACGCGCGGGCGCGCGGCAGGCAAGGCTGCATCAGGCAAGGCTACCTCAGGCAAAGCGCGGGGCAGGGGCCGGCGGCGCGGAGCGCCCAGGCGCCGGCGTTCCTTCATCGGGCGGTTGTTCTACGGCATGGTTGTGCTCGGCCTGTGGGGCGCCATCGCGCTTGTCGGCCTTCTCGCCTATCACGCCACGCAATTGCCGCCGATCGACCGGCTGACCGTGCCGCAGCGGCCTCCCAATGTCGCGATTCTCGCCAATGATGGCAGCCTGATCGCCAATCGCGGCGAGACAGGCGGACGCAACATCTCCATCAATGATGTGCCGGCCCATCTGCCGCAAGCCTTCATCGCCATCGAGGATCGG
>PXAW01000584.1 GCA_003567055.1 Hyphomicrobiales bacterium | reverse complement strand
CGGCCTTCATCGGGGCCGCAGGCGCTGCGCAGGCAGATGAGCTGCAGGCCCTCTCGCGCCCGAGGGTCAGCGGTCAGCAGGGCATCGAGGGCTGCATGTGTATAAAACGGATTGGGATGAAGCGGGTCTGCGGCCAGGGCCTCCCATTCCCGCAAGAGCGCCGGCTCCGCTTCTGCAAGAAGCACCCGTCCGATCGCGAAACCCGCGCCGGTATGCCGCTGCGCAACCTCGCGGCGCTCGTTTCCCTCCAACATGGTCATGCCCGAATCCCCGTCGCGCGAATCGCGACTTCATGACAGCTTCGCTTGTGGCGCTTATGGGATATTTAATCAAATCCCGATAAAATAAAGGAAAATTCCAACCTGTAGGAACAATTCGGCTGATTGGAGCGTTCTTGCAGCGTTCGTAATGCCAAATCATCCGGAGGTCCCGCCGGTCATGGCCGGAGAAGCTTGATCGCATGTTGCAGCGGATCGAACCAGCCAATTCCCCTGAGCAGTCGCCAGATAACGGCGAGGGTGCGGGGCGCCGGCCTGCCTCGACGCTGGTTGAAAAAGCTTTTCCACAGTTTCTGGTAATTGCAATCCTGCTTCCACTGCTCTTTTTCGGCTTTGCGGCCTATCGCGACTGGACCGATGTACGCGCCGAGGCCGAGACGCGCGTGACTTATGTCCGCGATGTGCTGGTGGAACACGCCCAGCGGGTTTTCAAGACGCATGAACTCGCAGCGCTCGCGACGCGTGACCGGATGGAGCGCTCGCCTGCGGGGCAGCCCGACGACATGTACGGGTTCCTGCACTCCCTTGCCGGTACCTTCCCCGAAATCGCATCGATATCGGTGATCGACGCCGAAGGGCAGCTGCTGGCGTCGAGCACGCGCGAAACCCGTTCGGTCATCAGCTATGCCGATGCCGACTGGTTCGCCCGCCTGCGCGCAGGCGAGGCCTCACGCGTGGTCGAAGCCGATCCGGCGCAGAACGCCATCGCCCAGGGTCTGTTCACGCTGACCTTCCGTAATGACGACCCCGCAGGCGATTTCGACGGAGCGGTGCGTCTGGCGATATCGCCGGGCTATTTCAACATCTTCCATTCCGGCATCGCGCCGGAGCGGGGGGTGATCACGCTGTTTCACGAGAACGGCGACATGCTCAGCAGCTATCCGCCGGATGTGGCCTTGGCCACCGGACTCTCGCAGGATGAGGCCTTCCGTGAGGCTGTGGCGGATGCGCCGTCGGGCGTGATGATGCATCGCAGCCCCGGCGACGGCGAGCAACGTCTCTACGGCTATGCCCGGGTCGACGATTACCCCGTATTCCTGGCCTACGGCCTGAGCCGCGACGACATGCTGCGCATCTGGCGGAGCCGGCTGAGCTCCTATGGCGGCTTCTTCATCCCCGCCGCTGCGGCCCTGCTGGTGCTCGCGCTGTTCGCCTGGCGTAATCATCGTGAGCTGGAGGATACGGTCGAATTGCGCACGCAGGCGCTGTCTTCCGCAATTGCCGAGAAGAACCAGCTTCTCAAGGAAGTGCATCACCGTGTGAAGAACAACATGCAGATCATCTCATCGCTGATCCGCATGCAGGAGCGCGTGCATACCTCGCCGGACGAGACCATCAGGCGGGTCCAGGCCATGGCTTTGGTCCATGATCTGATTTACAGCCACGGCGACTTCGCCAGCGTGAATCTTGCCGCCTATGCCCATCGTCTGGTCGAGGGCGTGCGGCGCGGGCGCGACGATCCGCCTGAATTCGATCTCCAGCTCGAACCGGTGACCATCGCGCTCGATCGCGCCATGCCCTTCGCGCTGATCCTGAGTGAGGTCGTCAGCAATGCGGCAAGCCACGCCTTCGCGGAAGATGCCAGCCCGATCACCATCGTGCTGCGGCGCGAGGGCGACGAAATCGAGCTCTGCGTCGATGATGAGGGGGAGGGCGAGAATCCGGAGATCGACGGGCGCGGTTTCGGCCTGCGCCTGATCAAGTCGCTCGCCGTCCAGCTCGGCGCGCGCATGACCTATGAACGCCGCCATGGTGCGATCTTCCGCTTGCGCTTCCCCGTCGATCCCGTCTGAGGACGCTCACCAGCTGCGCCGTGCGCCATTGTCGATATGGATGACGCCGTTGCGGTACATCTTCAGCCCCCCGATATCGGGATGCTCGCGCAACCAGGCCATGACCTCGCGCCCGCGTGCATCGACCCGAAAATCGATGGCGCGGCAATCGAGATGCAGCGATTGCGGCGCGCCGCCGGCGCGGCGATTGCGCTGCGGGCTGCGATGGGTGGATTGCACCGAGACGGCGCCGAACTCTTCCGCGACCTGGCTCAGGACCACTTTCAGATCACCCGGAAGGCACTCGGTGGGGGTGCTCGCACGCACGACGATGGCGCCGGCATTCACATGCTGGCGAAAGCCCGAGAGGTTGCGACCGCCACCGAAAAGCGCGGCGAGCCCGCCCCCGGTCGATGCGACCTGCATGTTGCGCTCTGCCGGCGCGGCATCGCCGTCTCCGGCAAGGGCTGCGCCGTCTCCGGCAAGGGCTGCGTGCGAGCCGAATGCGAGCATCGTTGCGGCAATGAGTGCCGGCAGCACGGTTCCTGCCATGCGCATGGCATGTCCACTTCCTGCCCCCCGAACACGATACGTTCCCGCTCAATGGCCGTTTGCCGACCGTCATGGCGCGCATCCCGGCGATCTGCATGGGCCGATGATCTGCGCGCGAAGCGGTTGAAGCGCCGGAATGTGACCCTCGGCGGAACGTAAAGAGGCGATTTCTGGGTATTTGCCGGCCAGATGAGGCGAGTGGGGCGCTGAGGCAGGGTCGCTCAGGCTGGCGCG
>PXAW01000596.1 GCA_003567055.1 Hyphomicrobiales bacterium | reverse complement strand
GTATCAATACCGCGCTTTTCCATGGTCGCCAGTTCGGCTTCCGCTACTTTCAGTATTGCAATTGGTCGGCCGGAAATTAAGGGGATTTGCGCTGCTCCAGCAGTGTCGACGGCCAAACCCGATATATTGCGCTCAGCTACCACCTGCCACGACAACTGGCTGTTTCAAGTTGAAATCCCTCCACGTGAGCGGCGAACACGGAGCAAACCGCCTCACGAGGTTCGCTCCCCATGCCAGACGACATCGCCTTCGCGCCGCCCGCCGAGACGCTCACGACAGATGAGCGGCTGGCGGAACTGGCCACCATCCTCGCCAGCGCCATCGCGCGCTCCAAAACACTGGAAACGAATGAGAATTCTCCGCTCGACGGAGGCAGTTCGCTGGACATTCTCGCCCTCAGACGCCGTCGTCGGAGACAGGTTCGCAACCGAGTTGGAGACCACGCATGAGGAAATACACAAGGAAATCAATCGCGAAGGCCGCGCCTACGCTTCAGGCGGCGGGGATCGACGTCCTGGCCGAGCTGACGGCGCTGAAGGCGATGACGGTGCCCGAGCTGCAGGAGAAGTGGCAGGCCATCTTCGGGGAGCGCGCGCCGAACTCCAGCCGTGGCAACCTCGAACTCCGGCTCGGCTACCGCATCCAGGAACTGGCCCATGGCGGTCTGCGCCGCGAGACGCGCCGCACGCTCGATGCGCTGGCCGACGAGGTCATCAGCGGCAAGCTGGGCGGCATGGTGGCGGATCCGCGCAAGCCAGCGCCCGGCACGAAGCTCGTCCGCGAGTGGGGCGGCGAGGAACACATGGTCACCGTTCTGGCGGACGGCTTCGAATGGCAGGGCCGGCGCTTCAAGTCGCTCTCGGCCGCGGTCCGCGCGATCACCGGCGCGCACTGGAATGGATGGCGCTTCTTCGGACTCGATCAGACCGGAGGTGCCCGATGACCAGAAAGACCCAGATCGAACCCACGCGCCGCCTGCGCTGCGCCATCTACACCCGCAAGTCGAGCGAGGAAGGGCTCGACATGGAGTTCAACAGCCTCGACGCGCAGCGCGAGGCCTGCGAGGCGTTCATCGCCAGCCAGCGCGCCGAGGGCTGGGCCTGCCTGCGCGAGCGATACGACGACGGCGGGTTCTCCGGCGGCACGCTGGACCGCCCCGCGCTGACGCAGCTGATCGCCGATGTCGAGGACGGGCTGATCGACGTGGTCGTAGTCTACAAGATCGACCGCCTCAGTCGCGCGCTGATGGATTTCTCGAAGCTGGTCGAGATCTTCGACCGCCACGGCGTGACCTTCGTCTCCGTCACGCAGTCCTTCAACACGACGACGTCGATGGGCCGGTTGACGCTGAACATCCTGCTCAGCTTCGCCCAGTTCGAGCGCGAGGTGATCGGCGAACGGATCCGCGACAAGGTCGCCGCCTCGAAGAAGAAGGGCATGTGGATGGGTGGCTACGTGCCGCTCGGCTACGACGTGGTCGACCGCAAGCTGATCGTGAACGAGGCCGAATCCGCGCAGGTCCGGACCATGTTCGAACTCTTCGCGCGGTCCGATTCCACCGCCGCCGTGATCCGGGAGCTTAATGCCCGCGGCATCCGGTCCAAGCGCGGCCGGCCCATCGACCGCGGGGCGCTCTACAAGCTGCTGCACAACCGCATCTACCGCGGCGAGATCACCCACAAGGGCGAGACCTATCCCGGCATGCACGAGCCCATCGTCGATGCAGAGCTATGGGACGCGGCGCATGCCGTGCTGGCCGGCAATCGCAACCAGCGCGCCGGGCGCACCCGGAGCACCGAGCCGGCACTGCTGCGCGGCCTGATCTTTACCGAGACCGGCGCCGCGATGACCCCGCACCACACGAAGAAGGGGAACAGGCGGTACTGCTACTACGTCTCGATGGATGTGATACAGAAGCGACCCACTGCCGAGCTGCGCGGGCCCCAGCGGCTGCCCGCGGCGATGGTCGAGGAAGCGGTCATCGGCGAGATCCAGCGGCTGCTGCGCACGCCGGAGGTCATTGCGCGCACCGCCCGCGCGCTGAAAAAGGAGAGGCCCGACCTCGACGAGGGCACCGTGACCGCGGCGCTCACGCAATTCGACGATCTCTGGAAGGCGCTGATCCCGGCCGAACAGGCCCGAGTCGTCCAGCTGCTCGTGGCACGCGTGACGGTGGGCGAAAGCGGCCTCGACATCGACCTGCGCCATGACGGGCTTGGCGCGCTTGCGAGCCTGATGACGCCTCCGCGGGAGGACGCCGCCTGATGCCCGCGAACCAGACCATCCGCGTCCACATCCCGCTAACGGTCCGCAAACGCGGCGGTCGCCCGCGCATCCTGCCGCCGAAGGACATCGAGACGTCGGACCCTCCGCCGGGGCAGGATCCCCGCGTGCTGCGCGCCATCGGCCTGGCATGGGCATGGCGGCAGCGGATGGAGCGCGGCGAAATCACCACCATCGCCGATCTCGCCGCAGAGGAGGGCCTCTCCGACCGATATGTCAGCCGCCTCCTGCGCCTTGCGTGGCTGGCGCCGGAGGTGCTCGAGCGGCTGGTCGTATGCCGCGAGCCGTGCGCGATCAGCCTCTACGACCTGTGCTTCATCGCCTCGCTGCCGTGGGGTGAGCAGCCAGAACGGGTGTTCGACTGACGCTCAGTGAAAGCTGGCCTGAAAGGTCGTTGCTGTCAGCGACACATGGGCATCGAGCGGCGGGTGGAGCTCGAACGCCTTGGGCTCGCGCGAGAAATTCCACATCCGGAACAGGCACCATTCCGCACGGCGTTCGTCCGCAACCGCAAGCTCGTTGCGGGTGATGTAGAAGGGCGTGCGGTCCCAGCCAT
>PXAW01000193.1 GCA_003567055.1 Hyphomicrobiales bacterium | reverse complement strand
CGGCGGCGGCGCGGAGGACATCTTCACGCAGCTCTTCGGTGACGCCTTTCGCCAGGCGGGCCGCGGCCCCAACCCGTTCCAGCAAGCCGGGCAGGCCGGCGCAGCGGGCAAGAGGGCTGGGCAAGGGGCTGGGCAAGGGGCTGGCAAGGGGGCCGATATCAACGCGTCCCTCAGCGTCACCCTCGAAGATATCGCTGCCAGCGCGAAGAAACGCATCCTTCTGCCCAATGATCGCGAGGTCGAGGTCAACCTGCCCAAGGGCGTCAGCGACGGACAGACCATCCGCCTGCGCGGGCTCGGTGGCGAGAATCCGATCGGCGAACCGGGCGATGTGCTCCTGCGCATCGATATCGCGCCGCATGAGAAATTCACGGTCGAGGGCGACAATCTGCGCCACCGCCTGCCCGTTGCGCTCGAAGACGCTATCCTCGGCGCGCCGCTGCGGGTGCCGACGCTCACCGGTGCGGTGGAGATGAAGATTCCGCCCATGTCGAGCTCGGGGCGCACCTTCCGCATGCGCGGCAAGGGCCTGCCCGGCAAGAAACAGGCCGGCGACCTCCTGGTGACGCTGGAGATCAGACTTCCCGAGGAGGCCGACGAGGCGCTTACCGATTTCGCGCGCCGGCGCCGGGCGGCGAAGGCGGCTTGAGCGGGTTGCGTAATCCGCGCGTGCCGGGAATGGCGATCGCCGTCTCGACGGGACCGGCCCGTTTCGTGCATAGATCATGGCGCGCCACATGCGAATCGCGCCGGGTTCGAAACGCATGAGGCAGCGCCGAACCCTGCGTCATTTCAGACAATGGCATAGCTGGAGTGTCTTCCATGAGTCGCCACGCCGCCCCGCCGATCTTCGACGGCCATAACGATCTCCTGCTCAAGCTCTATCGCAGGGAAGTCGATATCGACGGTATCGTGCGCGGCTATCCGGAGGGCCATATCGACCTGCCCCGCGCCCGCAGCGGCGGTTTCGCCGGTGGGTTCTTCGCCGTGTACGTGCCCAGCCCCGGCAGTGCCGAGGATGCGGATGCGATGATGCGCCAGAGCCGCTACGACATCGCGCTGCCGCCGCGCATCCCCTTCGACGAAGCGATCAAGGTCGCGCTCGGCGAAATCGCCTGGCTCTGCCGGCTCGAAGCGGCGGGTGCGGTCACCATCTGCCGTAATGCCGCCCAGCTGCGCGCGGCAATCGAATCCGATCGCATGGCCGCCATCCTCCACATGGAGGGCGCGGAGGCGATCGACCCGGAATTCGATGCCCTCGAAACCCTGCACGCCGCCGGTCTGCGCTCGCTCGGCCCGGTCTGGAGCCGCCCGACCTTGTACGGCCACGGCGTGCCCTTCCGCTTTCCTTCCACCGGCGATACCGGCGGCGGGCTCACCGATGCCGGCAAGGAGCTGGTCAAGGCCTGCAACCGGCTGCGGATCATGCTCGATGTCTCGCATCTGAACGAGGCCGGTTTCCGCGATCTCGCCGGGATCAGCGACGCGCCCATCGTCGCCACCCATTCCAACGCCCATGCCATCTGCCCGCATGCGCGCAATCTGACCGATCGCCAGCTCGACCAGATTCGCGAGAGCGACGGCATGGTCGGGATCAACTTCGCCGCCGCCTTCCTGCGTCCGGACGGTCGCATGGATCCCGATGTCGGGCTCGACGTGATGATGCGCCACCTCGATCACCTGATCGAGCGGCTGGGAGAGGATCGCGTCGGCTTCGGCTCGGATTTCGACGGCGCTACCGTCCCCGACGCCATCAGCGACTGCGCCGGGCTGCCCAATCTGCGCCGCGCCATGCGCGATCACGGCGTCGACGAGCCGCTGATGGAAAAGCTCTGCTACGGCAACTGGCTGCGCGTGCTGGAAAAGACCTGGGGCGCTTAAAAAGTCCTGGAACGCGCGAGCCGCGCGGCCGGCGCCCTTCACGCCACGAGCAGCACTATTCCGATCGCCGCGACCCCGGCCCCTGCCACGCGCGAAGCCCAGATCCCGGGGCTGCGCCCGATCAGGAAGCCGAGCGCGAGACCGGCGGCATGCAGCAACGCCGTGGCGAGGGCGAATCCCGCGATATAGCCGAGCGCACCCGTCGCCGCCGGCAATTCGGCGCCATGGGCATAGCCGTGGAAGATCGCGAACAGCCCGATCACGGCGCCGCCGAGGACCAGCGGCGCGCGCACACGCAACGCCACCGCGAGCCCGAGCGCCACCACCGAGAGCGCGATGCCGATCTCCATCACCGGGATCCCGCCATAGGCCATACCGGCCAGCGCAGCCACGGCCATGGTCACGACGAAGGCCGCGGGCCAGGCGACCAGCGCCCGCCCGCCCACCAGCGCCGCCCAGATCCCCACCGCGACCATGGCGAGCACGTGATCGAGCCCGGTCAGGGGATGCAGGAAGCCGGGCAGGAAGCCCGCCGCTTCGCCGTGATGATGATGATGCGGATGCGCGAGTGCCGCGCCGCTCGTGAGCGCGAGAACGACGGCGGCGGCGCCTGCCGTGGCGAGAATGCGTTTCATGATACCCCGTCCCCTCTTCTGGTATTCCTTGGTCACGCAGCCTTGGCCTTCAGGCCGCCCGCCTCCTCGATGAAGCGCGCGACGACGTCGACGCCCTCGCCGGTATGCATGTTGGTGAAGACGAAGGGGCGCTTGGGCCGCATGCGCAGCGTATCCGCCTCCATCACCGAAAGATCCGCACCGACATGCGGGGCGAGATCGATTTTATTGATCACGAAAAGGTCCGAGCGCGTGATCCCCGGCCCGCCCTTGCGCGGGATCTTCTCGCCGGCGGCGACGTCGATCACGTAGATGGTCAGATCGGCGAGCTCCGGCGAGAAGGT
>PXAW01000011.1 GCA_003567055.1 Hyphomicrobiales bacterium | reverse complement strand
TGATTTTCTTGTCAGCCATGGGGGCCAGCCTCCGAAAATGATCGCCGCCTGGCGACCGCAATTGCTCTTATTCTCTCTCGATCCGGATGACCTGTGCATCCTCGGCGATCAGACCGTCCTGCGCAATCTGCCGGATCGCCTCGCGCACCGCGCCTTCGCTCGTGGCGTAGGTGATCAGCACCACCGGCACCGGCGCGCCGGAGCGCCCGGTCGGGTCGAGCGCGGCGGCCTCGGAGCGGCGTTGCAGGATGCTCTCCAGCGAGATGTCGTTCTCGGCCATGTGCCTTGCGATGCCGGCGGCAGCGCCGGGGCGGTCATAGACCGACAGGCGCACATAATAGCCGCCTTCGTGACGCTGCATCGGCGCGCGCTCGGCCAGCTCCATCTGCGCGACGGGCCAGCCGAATGGCGGGCGCGGCGGCGTGCCGGCGACATCGGCGATATCTGCCAGAACCGCCGAAGCGGTGGCGTCACCGCCCGCACCGGGCCCGATCAGGGTGAGTTCGCCCACCGCATCGGCATCGATGGTGACGGCATTGGTGACGCCCATGACCTGCGCGATGGCGGAATCCCTGGGCACCATGGTGGGGTGGACGCGCTGCTCGATACCGGTCTTCGTGCGCTCGGCCACGCCGAGCAGCTTGATGCGAAAGCCGAGATCATCGGCCATCTTCAGATCGAGGGGGGTGATGGCGGAAATGCCCTCGACATAGATCGCATCCGCATCGATCTGCGTGCCGAAGGCGAGGCTCGTCAGAAGCGCGAGCTTGTGGGCCGTGTCATAACCCTCGACATCGAAGGTCGGGTCGGCCTCGGCATAGCCGAGTCGCTGGGCATCGGCGAGGCATTCGGCGAAGGAGAGGCCCTCGGCTTCCATCCGCGAAAGGATGTAGTTGCAGGTGCCGTTGAGGATGCCGTAGAGCCGCGTCACGCGGTTGCCGGCGAGTGCCTCGCGCATGGTCTTGACGATGGGAATGCCACCGGCGGCCGAGGCCTCAAAGGCGAGATGCACGCCGTTTTCCTCGGCCAGAGCCGCAAGCGCATTGCCGTGCTTGGCCAGCAGCGCCTTGTTGGCGGTGACCACATGCTTGCCGGCCTTCAGCGCCGCCTCGACGGCATGGCGCGCCGGCCCCTCGTCGCCGCCGATCAGTTCGACGAAGCAATCGATGTCGTCGGAGCCGGCGAGGGCGACCGCATCCTCGAACCAGGCGAGGCCGGAGAGATCGATGCCACGATCGCGGTTGCGGTCGCGTGCGCTGACGGCGGTGACGGCCATCGGGCGACCGGCACGCGCGCCCATCGTCTCCCCGTGACTCTCCAGAAGCCGCACCAGGGATGCGCCTACGGTGCCGAGGCCGGCCACACCGATCCGCAATTGCTTCGTCATCGATCTCACCCAAATCACGCTGATGCGACGCATTGGCGGGTTTCGCGCATGCGTCTCGTCGAATGCTGCTTCTCTTGCACGCTTTTGCCCTGCGGTTCAAGAAAGCGTCGCGGCGATTGCGCCGTCATGCACATCTGCCCGGGCAATGCGGGCCGTGCTGCGGGATCACTGCGTTGACGCTTCCGGCGTGTTCTATTAAAAGAACGATCGTTCTTTACAAGGCACGAATTTGCGCATGGCGCGTTCGGGCAAAAATTCCGCGCAAGGCGCGCAAGGGAGATGCAAGCGATGACAGAACAAGTGCCCGGTTTCGATACCCTCGCCATTCATGCCGGTGCGACGCCGGATCCCGCGACCGGCGCACGCGCCACGCCGATCTACCAGACAACCTCATTCGTCTTCGACGATGTCGATCACGCAGCCTCGCTGTTCGGGTTGCAGGCCTTCGGCAACATCTATTCGCGCATCACGAACCCGACCTGCGCGGTTCTGGAGCAGCGCGTCGCGGCGCTCGAAGGCGGTACGGCGGCGCTTGCGGTGGCGTCCGGCCACGCGGCAGAGTTCCTGACGCTGCACGCCCTGATGGAGCCGGGGGACGAGTTCATCGCGGCCAAGAAGCTTTATGGCGGCTCGATCAACCAGTTCACCCATTCCTACAAGAATTTCGGCTGGCAGGTGAAGTGGGGCGATACCGAGGATCCCGCCACCTTTGACGCCGCCGTCACCGACAAGACCAAGGCGATCTTCATCGAATCGATCGCCAATCCGGGCGGCGTGATCGTCGATATCGCAGCGATCGCCGCGATCGCGAAGAAGCACAACATTCCGCTCATCGTCGACAACACCATGGGCACGCCGTATCTGGTGCGGCCCTTCGAGCATGGCGCCGACATCATCGTGCATTCGGCGACGAAGTTCCTCGGCGGCCACGGCAATTCCATCGGCGGGCTGATCGTCGACGGCGGCAGCTTCAACTGGGTCGGCGACAAGCGCTATCCGATGCTCTCGGCGCCGCGTCCGGAATATAACGGCATGGTGCTCGGCGAGACCTTCGGCAATTTCGCCTTCGCCATAGCCACCCGCGTGCTCGGCCTGCGCGATCTCGGCCCGGCGCTCTCGCCCTTCAACGCCTTCATGATCCTCACCGGGATCGAGACGCTGCCGCTGCGCATGCAGCGCCATTCCGACAATGCGCTCGTCGTCGCAAAGCATCTGGCTGCGCATCCGGCGGTGGAATGGGTCAGCTATCCGGGGCTGGAAGGGGATCGCTACAACGCGCTCGCCAAGCGTTATTGCCCCAAGGGCGCGGGCGCCGTCTTCACCTTCGGCCTCAAGGGTGGCTATGATGCAGGCGTCTCGCTGGTTTCCAACCTGCAGCTGTTCTCGCACCTGGCCAATATCGGCGATACCCGCTCGCTGGTGATCCACCCGGCCTCCACCACCCACCGCCAGCT
>PXAW01000517.1 GCA_003567055.1 Hyphomicrobiales bacterium | reverse complement strand
TATCCCAAACCCCTCCATGCCGCCGACACCGCACCGCCGATCATCTGCGTGCGCGGAGATGCCGCCATCCTGCATCGGCCCGCCGTGGGCATCGTCGGCTCGCGCAACGCCTCCGCTGCCGGGCTGACCTTCACGGGAAGGCTTGCGGCGGAGTTGGGGGAGGCGGGGTTCAGTGTCGTCTCGGGTCTTGCGCGCGGCATCGATACCGCTGCGCACAAGGCGGTGCCGGCGCATACGATCGCGATCCTCGCCGGCGGGCATGATCGCATCTATCCCGCGCAGAACAAGGCGCTCCTGGAGCGCATCGTCGGGGAAGGCGGGGCGGCGATCTCGGAGATGCCGCTCGGCTGGGAGCCGCGTGCCCGCGATTTCCCGCGCCGCAACCGCATCGTCTCGGCGCTGTCGCTCGGGGTGGTGGTGATCGAGGCGGCGCGGCGCTCGGGCTCGCTGATCACCGCGCGTTTCGCCATGGAGCAGGGCCGCGAGGTCTTCGCCGTTCCGGGCTCCCCGCTCGATCCGCGCGCGGAGGGCACCAATGATCTGATCCGCCAGGGCGCAAATCTGTGCGCGAGCGCCGAACATGTCGTCGAAACGCTGATGCCGCTGGTCGATACCGATTGGGAGAGCCGGATCGAGGCGCGCGAGGATTTCGCGGGCGATGATGTCGAGGATCTTTGGGACGAGCTCGATTTCCTCGATTTCGCCGAGCCGCTGATCACTCCGGTGCGCGCGCCGGTTCCGGCTGAAGAGCCGGATCGCGCGCAGGCCTTCGCTGATGCGCCGGATGACGAGGAAGCGCATGCGCGCGCGCCGGAGGCCGATCCGCGGCAGGTGATGCTCGATCTGCTCGGGCCGAGCCCGGTTTCCGTCGATGACCTGTCGCGGCAATCGGGGCTGCCCGTGCGGATCGTGCACAGCGTGCTGATGGAGCTCGAAATCGGCGGTCGGCTGGAGCGCCACGGCGGCAATGCGGTTTCGCTGCTGGCCGGCTGAGGCGATCGGCGTTTTGCAGGAAGCCGGATCCGGTCAGCTCTGATCGGAGGGCGGCTGGCGCTCGCGCGTGGCTTTCCCGGTCCGGCGCAGGGGTTGCGCCGCATTCGCGGCTTCGGTGCGGGCCATTTCCAGAAAATAGCTCAGCAAGGGCAGATCGGCCCGGCGCGCCATCATGCTCAGTTCCGCCGTCAGCGCCGCGATATAGCGTGCGGTTTCGAGTTGATCCGGCCCCTCGGACGGCGCTTGACGCGTCGCCTTGTCCGAATCCGGATTCGTGCGCTTTGGCAAAGGCATGCATCACCCTGAAGCTCGAACCGCCGGCAGCGCGGCATGCGCGTAACCGGTCAAATTGCAACCTATATTAGATGCGAAGACATTTACATCAAAAAGTTGCATCGTGTCGACGGTTTTTCGCGCGGTTGTGCAAAATTCTGAATTGTGCGTGCACCGCTGTCAGGCGATCAGAAGTGTTATCATAATCGGCATCGTCAGAATCGCCAGAAGTGTTTGCAGCGTGATGATCTCTGCCATCAAGGGCGCGTCGCCCCCCATCTGCTTGGCGAGAATATAGCCGCCGCTGGCCGTGGGCACGGTGGTGGCGATGGCGACGATGGCGAGATCGTCGCCACTCACGCCGGCGAGCCGCGCGATGGTGATGGCGATTACGGGCAGGAGGAACAGCTTCAGCCCGATGGAGAGCCAGTGCGGCGCGCGAGGGCGGGCCAGGCGACGCATGTCGAGCCCGGCCCCGACCACCAGCAGACCGGCGGCGAGCGCCGCATTGCCGAGTATGCCGATGGTGCTTCCAATGAAGCCGGGGATCGGCAGGCCGGTCACGTTCAGCACGATCCCCGTGACCGACGACCAGATGAAGGGGTTGGTCACGATCGTACGTGCGATCATGGCCGGGCTCTGTGGTGTGCCGGAGGCGTAGCGTACGAGCACGCCGATGGCGAGCAGGTTGAGCAACGGAATCATCGCCGCCACCGCGACCGCCATCAGCGCGAGCCCGATCTCGCCATACATCGCCCCCGCCACGGCGAGCCCCACGAAGGTGTTCCAGCGCGTGCAGCCTTGAAACAGCGAAGTGAAGGCCGGCCCGTCGATGCGCAGGCGCGCGAGCAGGGCGCTGCGCAGGGCAAGCAGCAGCGAGGCGATCAGCAGGATCGCGGCGATCATCGCCCCGCCCATGCCCAGCACCGGCACTTCCGAGAGATCCGCCTGCGCGAGCGTATGGATGATGATGGCGGGAAAGAAGATCACATAGGTGATCCGTTCGATCCCCGGCCAGTGGCGCTCCTCCACGAAACCGCTTACGCGCGCGGCCCAGCCGGCGATGATCACCAGAAATACCGGGACAAGCGAAGCGAGAACGGAACCCATGAAGCTGTCGGCCTTTTGAAATCGGATTGTGCAGATATGCAGCGGCACAGTTCGCCGCAGGCGCAGGCACTGTCAATGCGCGTTTCGCGATGTGCGATTCGGGGTTCGCGCGTGTCCTTGGGCGGGTAAGGTATCGTCAGGGAGATTATCCGATGGAGCAAGCCGCCTCTCTCACACGCTTCCTCACGGCGCAGGAGAATGTCTTCGACAATGTCTGCGCCGAGTTGGAAGCGGGGCGCAAGCGCTCGCACTGGATGTGGTTCGTGTTTCCGCAATTGCGGGGCCTCGGGCACAGCCCGACGGCGCAATTCTACGGTATCGCCGATCCGGACGAGGCGCGCGCCTATCTCGCCGACACGGTGCTCGGGGTGCGTCTGCGCCATTGCGTGACGCTTCTGCTGAAGCATCGCGACAAGCCGATCCGTTCCATTCTGGGCTCGCCGGACGATCTCAAATCCCGCTCCTGCTT
>PXAW01000234.1 GCA_003567055.1 Hyphomicrobiales bacterium | reverse complement strand
ATCAAGGCGATGGGCCTCAAGGATGCCGCCAAGGCGCTGGCGCAGAAGGCGGGCGTGCCCGTCGTGCCGGGCTATCACGGCTCGAAGCAGGAACCCGATTTCCTGCGCCAGAAGGCCTATGAGATCGGCTATCCGGTGCTGATCAAGGCGGTCGCCGGCGGCGGCGGCAAGGGCATGAAGCGGGTCGACAAGGCCACGGAATTCGACGACGCCCTCGCCTCCGCCATACGCGAAGGGCAGGCCTCCTTCGGCGATCCGCGCGTCCTCGTCGAGAAATACGTGCTCGCCCCGCGCCATGTCGAAATCCAGATCTTCGCCGATCAGCACGGCAATGTGGTCCATCTGAACGAGCGCGACTGCTCGCTCCAGCGTCGCCACCAGAAGGTGATCGAGGAGGCCCCGGCGCCGGGCATGACGCCGGATATGCGCGAAGCCATGGGCAAGGCCGCCGTGGAGGCCGCCCGGGCCGTCGGCTATGTCGGTGCGGGAACGGTGGAATTCATCGCCGATGGCCGCGAGGGCTTGAGGCCCGACCGCTTCTATTTCATGGAAATGAACACGCGGCTGCAGGTCGAGCATCCGGTGACCGAGGCGGTGACGGGGCTCGATCTCGTGGAGCTTCAGTTCCGCGTCGCCCATGGCGAGACGCTTCCCTTCACGCAGGAGGAGGTCCGCCTCGAGGGCCACGCCGTCGAGGCGCGGCTCTATGCGGAGGATCCCGAGAAGGGTTTCCTGCCCTCGACCGGGCGGCTCTGGGAGCTGGAACTGCCGGAGGATTTCGGCATCCGCGTCGATTCCGGCGTCGAGGCCGGCGACGAGGTCAGCCCGTTCTACGATCCGATGATCGCCAAGATCATCGCGCGCGGGGCCGATCGCGACGAGGCGCTCGATCGCCTGTCGCGGGCTCTGGGTGAAACGCTCGTCGCGGGCCCGCGCACGAACGCCGCCTTCCTGAAGAAGCTCGTCGACGCGCCGGCCTTCCGCGACGGCGCTTTCGATACCGGCTTCATCGACCAGAATCTCGAACAGCTCGGCGCCGTGGAGCGCCCGCTTGATCCGATCGCCGTCGCGGCGGGGGCGCTCGCCCTGGTGCGGCGCGACCATGACCGCAACGCACTCGCGGGCAGCGTCGCCGTCGGCGATCTCCCCGGCCCCTGGTGGGCGAGCGACGGCTTCCAGCTCGTCGGCCAGCGCCAGACCGGCCTGCCCCTGATGGTGGACGGCACGCGCATCGAGGGCGCCCTGACCTGGGACGCGGAAGGCCCGGCCTTCGAGCTTCCCGGCGCGGAATCGGCCCCCGGCACCGTCGAGGCGAGCATCGTCGAGGCGGGCGAAACCATGCTCGTCCTGCGCGAGGGGCGCCAGACACGCGTCGAGATCTACGATCCGACCGCCGTCGACCTCGAACATCTCGATGCGGGCGGCCTGATCAAGGCCCCGATGCACGGCAAGCTGGTTGCGCTCTTCGTCGAAACCGGCGAAGCGGTCGAGAAGGGCCAACGCGTCGCAGTGGTCGAGGCGATGAAGATGGAACATGTCCTCACCGCACCCCTCGACGGTGTGATCGGCGAGATTGCCGTCACGATCGGCGATCAGGTGGGTGAAGGTGCGCGGATCACGGTGGTGCTCGAGGAGGGCGATACGGCATGAGTAAACGGCTTGCGATGGTTCTGGGCGGTCTCGTGCTTGCGATCGGCATCATCGCCTATGTCGGCTACCTGCTCCAGCAATACGGCCAGGAATGCGATTCGACGCTCCGGCATTGCGACGTCGCACAGGAGGAGATCCCCTTCCTCGAAGGCCAGTGGTGTGCTGCCGTCGATCCGCAGGCCCTGCGCGAGCGCATCGTCTTCGAGGAGGAGCGCATCATGCTCCTGCGCGACGGCGCGCTGGCGGAACGCGACGATGACTGGCGCGAGATGCGCGTCTTCGCCTCCATGGGGGCGCTGGTCTATTTCGAGCACGATCCGCAGACCGGCGCCCGGCTCACCGGCGAGCTGACGCTGCGCGTCGACGGGCCCGACCGGCGCTTCATGGTCGACGGTCCCCACGAAATCGAATGGGTGCGCTGCGCCGAAAGCTGAACCGCGCGAGCGCGAAGGGATGCATCATGACCGAGACACCTGATACGAGCTTCGATGCAAACGGCACGCCCTTCACGGAATATGCCGAGCCGCAGGCCGCGATCGACGCACTGAGCCGCACCTACGACGATGCCGCCGAGACCCTGCGCGGCGCGATCACGCGTTTCGTCAAGGACGGCATCCCGCCCGATCCCGAGACGCGCGCGCGCTTTCGGTATCCGGAATTGCGTGTCGTCTATACGGAAGGGGCCAAGCCCCCACGCACGCAGCGCGCCTTCGCCAAGCTTCTCGGCACCGGCATCTACGCCACCACCCTCACCCATCCCGAGGCGTTTGCCGGCTATCTTCTCGAGCAGCTCACCCCGCTCGTGAACGAATACGGCGCGCGCCTTCAGGTCGGGCCGGGGGCGCAGGAGATCCCCTACCCCTACGTCCTGGATCGCGGCGACGAACTCAGCCATGGCGACGTCAGCGCCAGTGCGCTCGCCCAGCATTTCCCCATTCCCGATCTCACCCAGGTCGGCGACGAGATCGCCGACAGCGTCTGGGAGGCGCCTGCCGATGCGATGCGCCCGCTATCGCTTTTCGACGCGGTGCGGGTCGATTACTCGCTGCGCCGG
Organism: Hyphomicrobiales bacterium; assembly: GCA_003567055.1. Classification (GTDB taxonomy): domain Bacteria; phylum Pseudomonadota; class Alphaproteobacteria; order Rhizobiales; family Beijerinckiaceae; genus Saliniramus. The sequence continues at coordinate 9,905 of PXAW01000234.1, read as the reverse complement.
CTGGTGCATTATACCGGCACCGACTGGCGCACCATCCAGCCCTGGATCCTGCTGACCAATTACCACCGCTATGTCGACCAGTTCGTGCAATGGGCGCTGGAGGAATTGCGGCGCGAGGACAGTGTGCACGCGCAGCTCGTCATGCCGGGCGGCGTCAGCGTCAGCCGCGAACAGGCAGCGCATACCGACGCGGAAACCCTGATGGCGCAATCGCCCTGGCATCGCCACCAGATGCCGGCTTACCATCTGACGCGCCGCGACGGCTGCGGCGAGGGTGTGACGCTGGTCAATATCGGCGTCGGCCCCTCTAACGCCAAGACGATCACCGACCATCTCGCCGTTTTGCGCCCGCATTGCTGGCTGATGGTCGGCCATTGCGGTGGCCTGCGCCAGTCGCAGACCATCGGCGATTACGTTCTCGCCCACGCCTATCTGCGCCAGGACGGCATTCTCGACAGCCTCGTCCCGCCGGATATCCCGATCCCGGCACTGGCCGAGGTGCAGATCGCCCTGCAACAGGCGGCGGGGCAAGTCACCGGAGAGCGCGGCGAGGCGCTCAAGGGGCGGCTGCGCACCGGCACCGTCGTCACCAATGACGACCGCAACTGGGAACTGCGCTGGAGCCAGGAACGACGCCGCTTCAACATCTCCCGCGCCATCGCCATCGATATGGAGAGCGGCACCATCGCCGCTCAGGGTTTCCGCCTGCGCGTGCCCTACGGCACGCTGCTCTGCGTCTCGGACAAACCGCTCCACGGCGAGATCAAGCTGCCCGGCGCGGCCAATGCCTTCTATCAGCGCGCCGTCGGCGAGCATCTGATGATCGGGCTGGAGACGCTCGAAATCCTGCGCGGCCAGCGTACGGCCCTGCATTCGCGCAAGCTGCGCTCCTTCGACGAGCCGCCCTTCCGGTGATCGCGTGCGCACGCGATCGGGCAAGCTGCGCTTACCGATAGGGCAGCATGCCCGATTGCCTGGACGGCGCCGCTGCGGCAGCCTCGCATCCGGTCATATCCGGAGAGCGACGCATGAGTGATGCCCCCCTTCCCGCCACCCGCACCGGGCGCCTGGAGCGCCCCGACGGCGCGACGATCCATTACGAGGTGACCGGGAGCGGCCCGGCGCTGCTCTTCGCCCACGGGCTGGGCGGCAATCATCTGAGCTGGTGGCAGCAGATTCCGGCCTTTGCCGGGCACTTCACCTGTATCGCTTTCTCGCATCGCGGCTTTGCACCCTCGACCTGCCCGGGCGCTGCACCCGATCCGCGTGATTACGCGGGCGACGCCATCGCGCTGCTGGATCATCTGAAGATCGAACGTGCCGTCTTCATCGGCCAGTCCATGGGCGGCTGGACCGGGGTCGAGACGGTTCTGGCGCACCCGGAGCGGCTCGCCGGGCTGGGGCTCGCCTGCACCACGGGATCGTTCTCCTTCGACGGGTTCGACGATCCGGATGTCGCTGACTGGTATGCGCGTCGGGAGGCGATCCGCGAAAAGCTCGTCGCCGGAAATATCCACCCGGCGACGGGCGCGGTCTTCGCGGCGGCAGAGCCCGGTCTGCACCAGCTCTACGGCATGATCGACCGGCTCAATGCCGGGCTCGACAAGGAGGCCGTGCGCGCAGCCATCTGGAGCATGCGCAAGCGCGGGCCGGAGGATGCCGCGCGCATCGCCTGCCCTGTGCTGATGATCACCGGCGAGGACGATATCGTGATCGCGCCGGCGGGGATACGCGCCGTGGCGCGCCACATTCCGGATGTGCGCGTCCACGGTGTGCCGGCGACCGGGCACTCGGTCTATTTCGAGCGCGCTGCCTTGTTCAACGCGCTCGTGGGTGATTTCCTCGCCGAGATCGGCTGGCGCTGATCAGGTCCCCACCCGCAGCGGCGCGCCGAGCTTGCGCAGGGCCGCGAGCGCCGAGAGCGCCGTGATCCGCCCGGTCTTGGGATTCTCGGAAGGGATATTCTCGATCTCCAGCGCGAACGATGCGGAATCTGCATCGACCTCGATGCGATGGCAATTGCGCGTGACGCCGGGATCGGCCCAGATCTCGATCGTCGTCGCATCCGGCCCGATCCCGGCAAGCGAGAGCGCCGCGGCGACGTTCACATTGGCGGGAAACCCCTTCGCCGCTTCACCAGCGCTGCCCTTGAAGACGAGCAGCGCCTCGCTCAGCCCCTCGACTGAAATGGCATTATCGACCAGATGCGGCGCCCCGGCCAGGCCGCCGGGCGGCTTGCGCGTGATCATGCGCACCGAGCGGATCTCGCCCTCGGCTGCGGCACTGACGGCGTCGAGGCCCAGGAGCGCGCCGGTCGGGATGATGATCTGGCCACCCTTCTCGCGCGCCAGTTCGACCAGTTCGGGATGCGGCAGCAGCGCGCCGGCGGAGAGGATCATGACCTTCCGGCCGGCACCGAGCATGATCCTGCACAGATCGCCGACCACGGCGGCCGGGGCGCATTCGACGGCGATGTCGCAATGGGCGGGCAGATCCTCCATTGCGACGATGGGGCAATCGATCCCCTGCTCGCTCAGCCAGGCCTGTGCCTTGTCGCGTCCGCCGACTGCGACACAGGACAATTCCAGCCCGTCGATCCCGTCGCTCAGCGCCTGCGCGAGCTTGCGCCCGATCGCCCCGAGGCCCACGATTCCCACCCGAATTCCGCTCATTGTCACTCCTTCCGTAATCGTCGTCGGGAGATTGACCGGACATGCCGGAGTGTCAAGCCCGCAGCATAAAGCGGCGACCAAGTCATGCTGCAGCGCAATACAGGCGAGGACGACTATATTTATAATAAGTTTACCAACATTACGGATTCATTTGCCGTAGTATCAAGCAAAATGGCATATTACGGAACGGATACATGCGCTCGTGCTTTGTTTCTGCCCTTGATCCAATGAAAGGAGGGCGACATGGCGACATGGATTACAGTCGGGATCGTTTTCGCGATCGGCTTCTACGCCCATTATGCGCGCCTGAAGAGCCCGCTCGTCTTCGTGGCCTGTCTGGTGCTGCTGGCGGTCGGCCTGACCATCGATCTCATGATCGAGCAGCCGACGTCCCGCTTCGCCGATTGAGCCGTCTCACGGCTGTTGCGGCGCCGGCGCGGGCTGCCTCGCGCGGGCGAGCAGCGCGATGATATCGCAGCGCATCCCGGTAATGCGATAGAGCCCGACCGCCGATCCGGCCAGCCAGAACAGCCAGGCGACGAGCACGGCGAGCCCGGCGCCCATCAATCCGAAGGACGGGACCAGCGCGAAATTGCCGAGTGCCAGCACAATCGTCGAAGCGATGCACAGCAGCGCATTGAACATCTGCGCACCCGCGATCGTCAGAAGCTGCACCACCGGCCCCGCAAGCGCACGCAGGACCTGACAGGCGACGAGCAGGACCAGCACCCAATGCGCCTGCGCGAAATCCGGATGGAATATTGCGAGGATCATATCGCCGAACAGAGCCGTCGTGATCAGCGCAGCCAGGGTGAAGGCAATGGGGAAAGCCGCGGCGGCACGCATGGTATCGCTGGTACGCCCCAGACGCCGCGCGGCGCGGGCATCAGCGAGATCGGGGAGGATGACCTGATGCGCCACCTGCACACCGAATCCCACCAGCACCGCCAGCTTCAGCGCGATGCCGAAAGCGGCAAGCGCCGCCGGATCGAGCACCGTCGCGGCCAGCAGAATGGCGAGATCGGCGAAGATCAGGGTGTAGATCCCGACCGCGATCTGCGGCGCGCCTTCCCGGCGCCAGCGCGAAACCAGGCGCCGATCCGCATGATCGCGCCCATCGGCGATCCGCGGCAGGCGCGCGCGCAAGAGCAACCATTGCCCGGTCGCAAGCAGCCCGGTCACGGCGAAGAGCGAAATGACGACGATCCGCACATCCGGGCTCGCGCCCACCAGGATCATGCCCGCGACGATGGCCAGGAAGAGCACCGGGCGCAGAAACGTCTCCGGGCCATAAGCGAGGAAGAAGGCGCGCAGCGACAGGGCGATGCCGGAATTGATGCTGAACAGGGCGAGGACCGGCATGAAGGCCGCGGTGATCGCAAACAGCGTTCGCTCCTGCATGGTCGCGCCGGGCCACAGCATCGCAGCGGCGAGGATCAGAAGAGCGAGGAGCAGGCATAAGCGCAGCGCATCAAGATGGCTCTGGCGCACGAACGCGGCGAGCGTGCCCGGACGTCCGCGCTCCTGATAGCGCGCAATGAAACGCGGGGCGATTTCCGGATAGCCGAAGGAAACAACCGTGGCCGCAACGATGGCAAGCGATGTCGCGGCGAAGAACAGGCCGAGATCTTCCGGCGCAAGCAGGCGCGCCAGAACGAGTTGCGTCCCGAACCCTGCCCCCGCGCCGCCGAGGCGGATCACCAGGAGGATGAAGGTCATCGACGTCAGAAGCTTGCGCAGACCCGCCAATCTCTAAACCCGTTGCAACAGGAAGTTCCAACGGGTGATAGCACACAGGAATTGAGGAATGCTGAACCCGCGCGCCCTTCCCGGGTGCGCGGGCGCATCACGCTTTCGCGTGTCAGCTCTCGTAGTGATCGGCGACGAGCCGGTCGAGCAGGCGCACGCCGAAGCCCGAGCCCCAGCTCTTGTTGACGTCGCTGGCCTCGGCGGCCATGCCGGTGCCGGCGATGTCGAGATGCGCCCAGGGCGTATCCTTCACGAAACGCTGGAGGAACTGCGCGGCGGTGATGGCGCCACCGTACCGTCCTCCGGTATTCTTCATGTCGGCGAATTTGGAATCGATCAGCTTGTCATAGGACTTGCCGAGCGGCAGGCGCCAGACCTTCTCGCCGGTCGCGTTGCCGGCTTCACTGAGCTTCTCGCACAAGGCGTCATCATTGCTGAACAGACCCGCATGGTCCTTGCCGAGCGCCACGATGATGGCGCCGGTCAGCGTGGCGAGATCAATCATGAATTGCGGCTCATAGGTGTCTTCGACATAGCTGAGCAGATCAGCCAGGACGAGCCGCCCTTCGGCATCGGTGTTGATGATCTCGACCGTCTGGCCCGACAGCGTCTCGACGATGTCGCCGGGGCGCTGGGCCTTGCCGTCGGGCATGTTCTCGACGAGCCCGATCGCGCCGATGACATTCGCCTTCGCCTTGCGCGCGGCCAGCGCATGCATCAGGCCGACGACAGTCGCCGCACCGGCCATGTCGCCCTTCATGTCTTCCATGCCGCCGGCGGGTTTGATCGAGATTCCACCCGTATCGAAAACCACGCCCTTGCCGATGAAGGCGACGGGCTTCTCGCTCTTCTTCGCGCCCTGCCAGCGCATGATGGCCACGCGCGCCGGGCGCTCGGAGCCCTGTGCCACGCCGAGCAGCGCGCGCATGCCGATCTTGCCGAGCTGCTTCTCGTCGAGGATCTCCACCTCGACCCCGAGCTTCTCGAGCGCAGCGGCGCGCTCGGCGAATTCGACAGGGCCGAGCGTGTTGGCCGGCTCGTTGACGAGATCGCGTGCGAGCATGACGCCGTCGGCAAGGCCCGCGCTCTGCTTGGCCGCCTTCTTCAGCGCCTGCGGATCGGCGCCGGCGAGGGTAAGCCTGCCGCCCTTCTTCGGCGCATCGTCGTCATCGTCCTTCTTTTTCGACTTGTAGTGGTCGAAGCGATAGGCGCGCAGTCGCGCCCCGAGCGCGAGCCCGGCAATCGCGGCATCGTCGCCCTGGAAACCGGGGAACTCGGTCACGAGCATCGCCTCGCGGCCCGCTGTGGCGCCGGCAATCGCAGCGCCGAGGGAAGGCCAGTCCGGCGTCTCGCCCTCGACCGGCTTGCCGAGACCGACAATGACGAGCCGGTCCACATCAAGCTGGCCCGGCGCGGTGATCTTCATCACCGATTTGAACTTGCCCTTGAACTTCTCGGCCTTCGCCGCGCGGGCGATGATCCCGACCGAATCGCCCAGCAGCCGCGCAGCCTGGGGCCCCGGTGTCAGATCTTCACCGACACACAGGACGAGATCGCCGCTTTCCGGTACCTGCAGTGATTCGAAATCAAGTTTGAAGCCGTCGGACATGGGCATTTGCCTTTCATTATCGGCGAGACGTCGTTTTTTTTCGCGCCCCGCATCGCCTGCTCATCGAATCCCAACATAGCGGCTCGTTGCGCAGACGGAAGAGGCAGCGCGCGATTGCGCATGACACATACGTGCTTTTGCGGATATTTCGCCTCGTTGCGACGGCCCGAAATCGCGCGCTGATTCGTGTCTGCAACCTAACTCTACGTCACCCTTGAGCACGAATCCGAGATTAACCAGAGTGTCTGCCCAATCTTTGCATATCAGTCAAAGAAGCCGTAGTTCGGCAAGAAACGTCAATCGATGACGGGATAAATCGAGCGCCATGCGGAAAACCGCGATGATTTCGTTTCGAAAGCTTCGCCGAGGAGAAATCTGAAATTTGGACGTGATTGCACAAGACCCTGAGAATATTGACGCTAATTACAATTATAAGTACATTTTTATTAAGCGATTTTAAGAGAGCAGCAGGTCTCGGCATGAATCACCGGCGGGTTCGAAAAGTAAGCGAACTTCCTGACTCGCGAAGCTTGACCATTCGTAGCAATCTCGGAAGGTATCAAGGTTCGTCGGGTCATGCGGTGCACAGGCTGCTTGATGTCCGCAAATCGCGACCGCGATCAATCAGATCGGATCAGTTGACGAACCCGGATGGGGCATGGGGCGCAAGATGACGGACAGAGATTCGCAGCTATCTGTTCACAAGGCAGTGCAAGCTCCCGTGCGCAATCCGCGAGACCAGCGGTTCGGCGTTCCCGATCAGCGCAGCCGGCACGCCGCTACCGGACGCATCGCCCTGGCATTGGTTCTGTCACTCGCGACGATTGCCATCGTGGTCGTCGCCTCGGGCGTCAATATGAGCGACGCCGATGCGTCCGGCGATATCGAGCGGATCGAACAAACACGCTGAACCCGGGCTCATCGGATCGCCTCGCCCGACCGCAAGTCGGCGCGCGGTCACGCATGGCCGCTTTCATCCGGCTTGCTAGCGCAAAGCTGATTGGTGCACAGGCGATTTGCGCGAACAAGTCGCGCCGTGCAGCGTTGTCTCATCGTGATGAGGTTGCTCAGCCGCAAGAGCAGGAGCAGGAGATTTGAAGCGTGACGATGACGAGGCGCTCAACCAGTCGCGGGCGGACGAGCGCTCTCGCGGGCGCAAGGCACTGACCCCGCTCGGGATTCCCTTGCGCGGCTATGTCGACGTCTTCTGGCGGGTCGCCAACGCTTTCAGCCGCGACCGCGTCAGCGCCAATGCGGCAGGCGCAGCCTTCTTCATGATCTTCGCCATCGTGCCCGCCCTCGCGGCCATGGTCTCGCTTTACGGCCTCGTCGGCGATCCGTCGCGGCTGCGCGACCAGCTGACCGATCTCGACGCATTCCTGCCGCCCGCCATGCTCGATCTGATGGATGGCGAACTCGACCGGCTCATCGACCAGCGACCAGACACGCTGGGCCTGACCTTTGCCACGACATTCGCCATCGCGATCTATGTCGTCAACAACGCGGTCCTGCGCCTGTTCGATGCGCTCAACGTGATTTATGGCGAGCGGGAAACCCGCTCCTATGTCGGCCTTTACGGCACGGCGATCATCTTCACCTTCGGTGCGCTGGTCTTCGCGGCGCTGCTCGTGAACGTCGTCATCACCATCCCGATCATCCTGCGCTTCCTGCCGCTCGGTCCGCTGGCGGGCTGGATCATCACTGTGCTGCCGCTGGTGGTGATCTTCATCGTGGCCAATATCGGCATCGCGGTTCTGTATCGCTACGGGCCGAGCCGCGAGCCGGCGCGCTGGCGCTGGATCTCGCCCGGCTCCGTCTCCGCCGCGACGGTGTGGGTGGCGGCCTCTGCCGGCTTCTCGTGGTATATGTCGAATTTTGCCGATTACTCAGCGACCTACGGCTCGCTCGGCGCGATCGCTGCGGCGATGATGTGGGCCTATATCTCGACGCTGATCCTGCTCGTCGGCGCCGAGTTCAACGCCGAGCTGGAACAGCAGACGGAATGCGATACGACCACGCCGCCCGAACGGGAAATGGGCGAGCGCGGGGCCGCCGTGGCGGATACGCTGGGGGAGACGCGCAGCTGAGGCCGCGCGCGCTTTCGCTTCATTTCCTTCAGGCCGCGCCCATGGACGCGCGCAATTGCGAGCGGAAACTATCGATACAGACGCGCTCGCCCCCGCGATCCACATGCCAGAAGGTCCAGCCGTTACAGGCGGGCAGCCCCTGTGCGAGAGCGCCGATCTTGTGGATCGAACCGATGGCCGGACCGAGCGACAGCCGCCCGTCGGCGCGGATCATGGCCTGGTGGCGGCCACGCGCATCGGTGAGCACCTCACCGGGCCTGAGCATGCCGCCCTCGACCACGGAGAGGAAGGGGATACGCGGCTCGGAACGCTTCTCCGGCGCAGCTTTCAGCGCTTCCGGATCAACAGGCTCCACCGCCGCGATGCGTGCGCGTGCGGCATCGGCATAGGTCGTTTCGCGCTCGCAGCCGATGAAATTGCGCCCGAGCATCTTCGCCACGGCCCCTGTCGTGCCGGAGCCGAAGAAGGGATCGAGCACCACATCGCCCGCATTCGAGCTCGCCAGCATGATCCGCGCGAGCAGCGCTTCCGGCTTTTGCGTGGGATGAACCTTGCGGCCATCCTCGTCCTTCAGTCGCTCCTCCCCGGTGCAGATGGGAAACAGCCAGTCGGAGCGCATCTGCACGTCCTCATTGGCCGCCTTCATCGCATCGTAGTGGAAGGTATAGCCCTTGGCATCGGGGCTGCGGCTGGCCCAGATCAGCGTCTCATGCGCATTGGTGAAGCGCTTGCCGCGGAAATTGGGCATCGGATTGGTCTTGCGCCAGACGACGTCGTTGAGGATCCAGAAGTTCAGATCCTGCAGCGCGGAGCCGACACGGAAGATGTTGTGATAAGAGCCGATCACCCACAAGGTCGCGTTCTTCTTCATGACGCGACGCACGGCCAGCAGCCAGGCGCGGGTGAAGGCGTCATAGGCCGAGAAGCTGGCGAACTGGTCCCAGGCATCATCGACGGCATCGACGCGGCTGTGATCGGGGCGCATCAAGGCGCCCTCGAGCTGAAGATTATAGGGCGGATCGGCAAAGACCAGATCCACGCTCTCCGCAGGGAGCTTCTCCAGGGCGGCGATGCAATCGCCGATCAGGATTTCATTGACGGGGAGCTTGGTCCCCATCCGAGGCGCCGCCGCGACCCGCCCGGTACGCGAGACTTGTTTCCGGGCGGTTGCGACGGCAGCCCCGGTACGCGAGGTACCCATGGGCATGCACCATTCACTCGAACTACGAGGAGGATCATTGCCGGATAGGGTAAAGATCGTGTTGCCGGGATATTGAAAATGCGTCCCGCTTTGGGGCTGCAATTTTTGCCGGGTTATTGAATTCAAAGGGAAATTTCAGATCAGGAGGCGATCTTCTTCACCCTTCATCAACCATGATCGCAAGGGTGCGAAACTCATTCGGTGGATCGGGCACGGGCCGAAACGATCCAGAGCACGCAGATGCTCCTGCGTCGGGTATCCCACGTTGTGGTCGAATCCATATTGAGGATAGTGCAATGCCGCGAATCGCATGGCGCGGTCACGAATCACCTTTGCGACAATCGATGCGGCGGCGATGCAGGCATAAGCCGAATCACCCTTCACCACCGCATCCGCGCGAATCGAAAGCCCCGGCGGCACGTCTCGCCCGTCGATCAGAGCATGATCGGGAATGCAGGGCAGCGCGGCCAGCGCGCGGCGCATCGCCGCGAGCGTCGCCCCACGGATATTCAGCCGGTCGATCTCATCCGGTCCGGCGCAGGCAATACCCACCTCGGCCGTGGCCATGATCTGCGCGAAGAGCTCTT
>PXAW01000468.1 GCA_003567055.1 Hyphomicrobiales bacterium | reverse complement strand
TGTTCTGCCGTATTCGGCCCGGCCATCGGTTTTGTCGATGGGATGCGAACCGGTGCAGATATCCACCCTACGTTTGATGCCTACCGCAATCGTGCGGCAGCCAACTCAAGTAACTTCTATCTGGACGGCACGGTCTTCCGCGCCGACGTCGACTACCTCGTTTTCCGTGAAGGCGAAGACGAAGACGACCTCGTCTCCGGCGATCCCCATAAGTCTGGCAACGTTACCCCGATGAACGAGGCCCGCATGTGGTCTCACTACAACAAGCTTTTCGGGAGTATCCGGCTTGCCAGCGATAACCTCAATCTGCTGCGTGACGAGCGCAAAGCCTTGTTCCGCGAAGCCTTTGACTGGCCGGCTGCCGACGAATCGGTGCCCCTGGACGTTTGGACCAGCGCATCCGATCGCGACGATGCCTTTGAGTGGATTTTGTCCCGCAGCGGCAATGACATCTTCCTCGGCCTCTTCAACTGGAGCGATGAACCCAAGGAGTATGACGTGACCCATTTTGGTCTTCGCCAGCCCGTGGTCCTTGAACCCCGCCACTCCACCATTCTGATCTATCAGGGGCAGGATTCGTTCCGCGAGTTGACTGCGAGGATGCAAACGCGCTAAGGGCTAACTAACACATAAAGCAAAAATAGAACTATGAAAAAGACTTTTCTTTATATATTATCAACAATATGTTTCCAAAGCCTGGTGCTTGGCGCATCAGGTAATCTTGATTGGAAAAATATCACGGTAGAGGTGTTCGCCGACCAGGCAGTGGCCGTTGAGCAACGGATCAAGTCCGGCCAGGACGGCTTTTCCCATATGGAAGTTTTCTTCTCTAATGAAGGGACATCCCCTCTGAGCATTGACTCCGTGGAAGTCACAATCCCCTTTCTCTCACCTTTGCCCGGCGCAACGGAGGTGCTTTATGGCAGTAGCTGCATGGGACGGCGTCCGCTGCTTCGGACAAACGTTGGGAATCGCGGCCCCCGGACCTACAGCTTTATGTTCAACCTCCTCCGGCTACCTGCGGACCAGTATCTGATGGTGGGCAGCCTGAGCTGGAGGATTTTTATGCCTGTCATGTCGGCCTCCGAAACGGGTTTTCACATCCGGTCGGATGGTGAGGGCAGGCAGTTGCAGCCGGGCGAAACCATCGCCTACGAGAAACTCACCTTTAAGCGTTCACACAACTGGGTGGACCTGCTTCAAGAGTTTGGCCGTGCGATCGCTGCGGAAAATGGTATCGAAAGCGTTTGGGATGTTGAGTTCACCGGCTGGGCAACGTGGGATTATTACAGTCGTTTGTTCCAGACGGAGGATGTGCTCTCCAACATGGCGCGGGTCGATGAACTCTATCCCGCCGAACACCTCATTCAAATGGACGGTGGCTGGTGGACTGAGCGCGGCGACTACACGAGCGTACGCGAAGATTTGGAGGGCGGAATCAAGGCAATATCGGAAGCGATTGTAGCTGCCGGTAATATTCCGGGCCTGCACTTCGATGGCTTTCGTGGGGATCTTGATTCCGAGATCTACCGCGAGCATCCCGAGTATTTTTTGCACGACGTGGACGGGAACGTGATCGTCGAACCTGTGCCGCACTTTGATCGGAAGATGAATTACATCTACTTCGACTATTCGCATCCAGGCGCGCGGCAGCATATCGCTGAATGCATCCGGGTCATGAGGGAGGAATGGGGGATCACCTATTTTAAAGTCGATTTCCTGCGCTTCGGCCTTGAGTCAGAAATCAGGAGGCAGTTGCGCATGCGGGGAATTGAAATGGGGAAGGTTGCCGCGCATGACCCCACGATCTCAGGCGTCGAGCGTTTCCGCCTTGGAATAGAGACGATTCAACAAGCCATCGGCGGAGAGAATTACTTTTTGGGCTGTTCTTCCGTATTCGGCCCGGCCATCGGTTTTGTCGATGGGATGCGAACTGGTGCAGATATCCACCCCACGTTTGATGCCTTCCGCGATCGCACGCTGACCAATTCGGGTAACTTCTACCTGGACGGCACGGTTTTCCGGGCGGACGTTGATTACCTCGTTTTCCGTGAAGGCGAAGACGAAGACGACCGGGTCTCGCGGGCTCCCCATAAGTATGGCAACGTTACCCCGATGAACGAGGCCCGCACGTGGTCTCACTACAACAAACTTGTAGGGAATGTTCGCCTTGCCAGCGACAATCTCAATCTATTGCGTGACGAGCGCAAGGCCCTGATCCGCGAGGCGTTTGACTGGCCGGCTGCCGACGAATCGGTGCCGCTGGACGTTTGGACGCGTGCATCCGATCGTAACGATGGCTTTGAGTGGATTTTGTCCCGCAGCGGCGATGAAATCTTCCTCGGCCTCTTCAACTGGAGCGATGAGCCCAAAGAGTATGACGTAACACACTTCGGTCTTCGCCAACCCGTGGTCCTCGAGCCCCGCCACTCCACCATTCTGATCTATCAAGGGCAGGATTCGTTCCGCGAGTTGGCTGCGAGGTTGCAAACTGCTAAAAAGGAAAGCATATTCAAAAAAGGGAATAACTAATGAAAAAAGATACCTGAAAATATTAATTTAAAATAAATTTGTGTTATGAAAAAACAATTGATTACCAAATGTTAAAGAAAAAGCTTTACGTTTTTCTAGATCAATTTTATTTGGTTTTGTCCATTGGAACAACTGCCTAATATTATTCATATTAACTTAATTAAATATCTTATGAAAAAAACAGTTCTATTTATGAAAAAAACAGTTCTCTTGTTTATGTCCGTATTCTGTTTCCAGAGCTTTGTGCTTGGCGCATCAGGTAACCTCGATTGGAAAAATATCACGGTGGATGTGGTCGCCGACCAGGCGGTGGCCGTGGAGC
>PXAW01000002.1 GCA_003567055.1 Hyphomicrobiales bacterium | reverse complement strand
GCGCGTCGCTGGCGGCCGCGTCGATGGAGCCGTCGGCGAACAACACCAGCCGCTCCGCCGTCTTCGCCTTCTGGATCGCGCCCCGCGACAGCCCGACATGCGCGGCGTACTGGCGCTCGCTCATGCCCTGCATTGCCAGCTCCGATTATCATTAAGATTCATGCGCTTATCGAGTTGATAAGCCTCGGAAGCGGAGCGAACGTGTCTCCAGAAGGACGATGCAACTCACCACGGAGCCCCGACCATGACCGCCCCTGCCACCACCACCGACCTCATCCGCGCCGCCGCCCATGCCCTGATCCGCCGCGACACGCTCGCCATCGAGGATCTCGCCAGGACCAGCGAAGGCTGGCTCCAGAGCGACGACGAGGCCGAGGCGCAGCGCCTGCTCCTGCAGGCCATCCTCGAAGCCGCCTGCCTGCTCGAGGGCGAGCCCAGCGACCTGATCGCCGGGATCGAGGACGAGGCCGCCATCCTGTTCGACGCCGAGTGACCCTCCGCACCCCGCAAGACCGAAAGGACCCCCGCCATGAGCACCACCACCATCCGCATCGACCACGCCGCCCTTCCGGACCAGTTCGACCGCTCGCGCCCTGATGCCGTCGCCGAGGCCATCGAGGCCGCCCTGCGCGCGGACGGGATCGCGGCCGAAGCCTCCGACGTGATCTCGCATCTCAAGATCGAGCTCCCCACGGCGCAGCTGGCTGCGGCCAGCGCTGCCTTGGCCGGGATGGGGCTGATCTGACACGCGACCCGACGCCCGGACCTCCGCCGCGCCTCCCCGAGGGAGCGCGGCTCGGGGTGGTAGGAGCCCCCGCATGTCGCGCGGGCCGAAACCGGAGACGACCCATGATCAAGCTTTCCGACACCCAGCTCGTGATCCTCACGGCCGCCGCGCAACGCGACGACCGCAACGTCCTGCCGCTCCCCGGCTCGCTCCGCGGAGGTGCCGCCGCCAAGGTGGTACGCGCGCTTCTCTCCCGCGGGCTGGTCACCGAGACGACAACCGACAGCCACACCCGCGCAGACGCTGCGCTCAACCGAATCTGGCGCAACGATACGGAGGGCCGCGCGGTCCTGCTCCACATCAACGATGGAGGCCTTGCCGCCATCGGCATCGGGCCCGACGACGCGAACACTGCGCCTGCTCATACGGCGGAGGCGCCGACCGAGGAGCCCACGCCGGACACCCCCAGCGAGACAGAAGCCGCGCCCAAGGCGCGCGCCCCGCGCACCGGGACCAAGCAGGAAGCGCTGATCGCGATGCTCCGCGCCCAGGGCGGCGCCACTATCGAGGAGATCGTCGCCGCCACTGGCTGGTTGCCACACACAGCCAGGGGCGCCATGTCCGGCGCGCTGAAAAAGAAGCTCGGCCTGACAATCACCTCGGAGAAGGTCGAAGGGAGAGGAAGGGCCTACATGATTGCCGACGAATGACGCCGCGCCCGACCTCCCACTGCATGCCGCTGCCCCACGAGGGCGGCGGCTCTCCTCTCAACGGTCCCGCTTGCGGAACACGCTGTACTGGAACCTCTGCCGGTTGCCCTTGGGCGTGATGTGCATGTGGCGTCTGGCGCCGAGTGTCTCGAACCGGCCCGGAAGCAGACGATCGAGTTCCTGAGCCAGCGCCTCCGGCGCATAGCGCACCACGGGCAGGCCCGAGCACATCTCGGGCCCGTCATCCGCGAAGGTCGCGATGATCGCGATCCCGCCCGAACGCAGGGCTCCGGACAGGGCACGCGCGTAACCGGCGCGATCCTCGGCGCCGGTCAGGAAATGGAACACCGCGCGATCATGCCAGACCGCACAGTCCCGGTCAGGTACCCATGTCGTGATGTCTGCCTCGATCCACGCGACGTCGTCGCCCCGCAGTCCAAGGCGCTGCCGGCTGACGGCCAGAGCGGCGGAAGAGAGGTCCAGTACAGCGAGAGGCCCGAATCCCCCCTCGAGCAAGGCATCGACGAGGCGCGACGCCCCGGCGCCGATGTCCATGAAGGGATCGCCCGGGCGCAGATGCTCGCGGATCAGGTCCAGAGACACCGATGGCGTTGCCTCGAACCAGGTCAGTTCGTCTTCCGGCCGCGCGCCGTAGACCCCGTCCCAGTGCTGCTGTCCGCCTGCCATCTTGCCCGGTTCCTCCTCGTGGCATCGACCCTAATCCATCGAGACGCTGCATGACACCGGCATCGCAGCCCGCCTCAAGAGCTCCGGACTCGCATCGCCTCGAACAGCCGCCGCAGCACATACCCACGCGCCAACGAGACCATCACGAACGCGCCGCCGATCGCCAGGTGCTCGCCCAGCGCGGCTTCGATGCCGTAAAGCGGGAACACCGCCAGCTGCGTGGCGATGGCGAGGACGTAGCCTACCACGACGTTGGCCGTGGCCTCGATGAGCGACATGGTGCGCGATTGCCTCATGCGGCTCATCCTTCCTACGCCCCGCGCCCGAAATGGTCGGTTCGTGCGACACCCGCCCACGGGATTGCAGCCGGCGGTCGCAAGATCATCGAGCAACCGGCAGCAGTATCGCCCCCACTGCGGTATCGGAGCGCGGATCAGCTCGACCGACGTGTGGCGCGGGCTTCAGCGGGGCGCAATCGAACAGCAGCCGGTCAGCATCCGCGCGCCGTCCCCATCCTCGATGATCAGGGTGGCATCGAGGCCATAGGCCATGTCCGACATGCCGTCCGAACAGACTGCGGGCGCGATGACAGCCGTCAGGCTGTGCAGATCGTTGCCCGCCAGGATCGCCCGGCGCGGGGAGCGGAAAACCCCCGTATCGAGAACCGCTTCGAGCGTCATCGACCGGTCCGGCGCGTCAGGCGTCGAGAATACAGCCGCACCTGCGGTCGGC
>PXAW01000295.1 GCA_003567055.1 Hyphomicrobiales bacterium | reverse complement strand
GGGTGGCTCCTGGTTCCAGCTGCTCAATTACGCCATCCAGCCGCAGGTGGCGCCGCGCTTCATCGGTCTTTGCATCTACCGCCTCGACATCAACTTCCGTGAATCGGCGGTGATCGGGATCGTCGGCGCCGGCGGGATCGGCGCGACGCTGAACACGGCGCTCAGCCGCTACGAATATGACAGCGCCGCCGCGATCCTGCTCGCCATCATCGTCATCGTCTTCATTGCCGAATACAGCTCCGGCTTCATCCGCAGAAAGTTCCTCTGATGCCCGTCACGCAAATCGACGACCGCAAGGTCTGGCAAAGACGCGACCGCGCGCAGCAATTCCGGATCTGGCTCGGCTGGCTGGCCGGGGTGGCGCTGTTCATGCTCTGCTGGGAATATATCAGCCGCCAGACGATCTGGATGTTCGTCTGGGATGCGCCGCAGCAGGCCTTCGACATGGCACGGCGCATGTCGAACCCGCCCTGGGGCTATGCCGAGCGCATCATCCAGCCGATGTGGGATACGATCAACATCGCCACGCTGGGCACGCTGATCGGGATCGTGCTGGCAACGCCGCTCGCCTTCCTCGCGGCCTGGAACACCACGCCGAGTCGTTTCGTGCTGCGCCCGCTGGCACTCGGGATCATCGTGGCCTCGCGTTCGATCAATTCGCTGATCTGGGCGCTGTTGCTGGTGCTGATCCTCGGCCCCGGCCTGATGGCGGGAATCATCGCCATTGCTTTGCGCTCCATCGGCTTCATCGGCAAGCTGCTCTACGAGGCGATCGAGGAGATCGACGAGAACCAGGTCGAGGCGATCCGCGCCACGGGTGCAGCGCCGACGCAGATCCTCGGCTACGGGGTCTGGCCGCAGATCCTGCCGGCCTTTGCCGGGATCAGCGTCTATCGCTGGGACATCAACATCCGCGAGGCGACCATCCTCGGCCTGGTCGGGGCCGGCGGGATCGGCGTGCAGCTATCCGCCTCGGTGAACTCGCTGGCCTGGGGGCAGGTCACTGTGATCTTCATCGCCATCCTTCTGACCGTGGTGGTCTCGGAATGGGTCTCGGCCAAGGTGCGGCACGCAATCATTTAAAGGTGCGGCACGCAATCATTTGAAGCTGCGGCACGCAATCATCTGATGACAGGTCATCGCCTCTGTTGACGCACCCCACCCCTCAGAACGCCTCCTCCCAGGTGCGCGAGAGACGCACGGCGGAATTGATCAGGCCGACCATGGAATAGGTCTGGGGGAAATTGCCCCACAGGGCGCCGGTTTCGAAATCGGCGTCTTCGGAGAGCAGGCCGAAGGCGTTGCGCAGCTTCAGGACCTCCTCGAACATGGCGCGCGCCTCGTCGCAGCGCCCGATCGCCCAGAGCGCATCGACGAACCAGAACGAGCAGATCAGGAAACCCGTCTCCATCGTGCCGAAATCATCCTCGACCGCATAGCGCTTGACGAGGTGTCCCCGGCGCAATTGCCGGTCGATGGCATCCACGGTCATGACGAAACGCGCATCATCTGCGGGCACGAAACCGAGCTCGGCCAGAAGCAGCAGCGTCGCGTCGAGATCCGCGCCCTCGAAGGTCGAGACGAAATGGCCTTTCTCAGCGTTCCAGATACGCTCGCAGATGGCGGCATGCATCAGATCGGCGTGGCCGCGCCAGTGCTCGGCACGTGCGTCGAGCCCGATATGGGTGGCGATGCGTGCCAGGCGGTCGCAGGCGGCCCAGCACATCACGGCGGAGAAGGTGTGCACCGCCGCCATGGTGCGCAATTCCCACGGCCCGGCATCGGGCGTGTCATAGACCGCGACCGCCTTGGCGCCGAGCTTTTCCAGCTGCTCGAACAGGTGATGCATCCCTGCGCGGTGCAGGCGCCTGTCGAAGAAGAGATGCGTGGAAGCGAGCACGACGCTGCCATAGACGTCGTTCTGGATCTGGGTATAGGCGGCATTGCCGTAACGCACCGGCCCCATGCCGCGATAGCCCGGCAGGGCTTTTGCCTCGTGCTCTTCGAGCTTGCTCTCGCGGGTGATGCCGAAGAGCGGGGCGAGGTTCTCATCTTCCGAATCATCGACGATATTGGCGATGAAGGCGAGGAAGCCCTCCATGGTGCGGGTGGTGCCCAGCCGGTTGAGGGCATGCACGACGAAATAGGCGTCGCGCAGCCAGCAATAGCGGTAATCCCAGTTGCGCTGGGTATGCGGCGCTTCCGGGATCGAGGTGGTGAGCGCGGCGACGATGCCGCCGGTCTCCTCGAAATTGCAGAGTTTGAGCGTGATCGCCGCGCGGATCACATCCTCCTGCCATTCGAACGGGATCGAGAGCGAGCGCACCCAGTTCGCCCAGTAATCCGCAGTGCGCTCGAAGAAATCACGCGCCGTGGCATCGACGGCGCTGCGCAAGGGCTCATCCGGGCCGAAGATCAGCGAGATGCGCGATTCGAGCACGAAGGGGCGCTCTTCCGCGACATAGGCGATGGGCGCGTCGGTGGTCAGCCGCAGCGCCTGGCCGGGGCCGACGAAGCGCATGTGGTTGGAGCCGCGCGTGATCTCGGGCGCGCGCTCGCCCCATTCGAACATCGGGCGCAGCCGGATGCGGATGCGCGGGCGCCCCGCGATCGGGCGCACCCGGCGCACCATGCCCGGCTGGCGGAAGGTGCGGTCGTAATGGATGAAGCGCGGCGCGAAATCGGTGATCTCGACGGCATTGCCGTCATCATCGAAGAGCGTCGAGATCAGGATGGCGGTGTTGCCGAGATAATGCTGCTCGCAACGCGTCATGCCTTCCAGCTCGACGGCGAAGACGCCGCGCCGGGCATGCGTGCCGTTGCCGACCTCCTCCCCGTCCAGCAGGGCGCAGAAGACGGGGTC
>PXAW01000319.1 GCA_003567055.1 Hyphomicrobiales bacterium | reverse complement strand
GTCTGCGGATTGTAGCCGACCTTCTTCATCAGAGGGATCGTGAGCGAACCGGTGGAGACCACGTTGCCGGCGGAGGTGCCGTTGATCATCCCCATCAGGCCCGAGCCGAACACCGCGACCTTGGCCGGCCCGCCGCGCGCGCCACCCGCTGCCGCGAAGGCAAAGTTGACGAAATACTCGCCGACCTTGCTCGCCTGCAGGAAGGCCGCGAAGGTGATGAACAGGATGATATAGGTCGAGGAGACTGCGATGGTCGGGCCCAGAATGCCGTTATCGGTATAAAGGAAGGCGAAGAACCGCGCCGGCCGATAGCCGCGATGCTCGAGGAATCCCGGCAGCCAGGGGCCGACAAAGGCATAAGCGACGAACAATGCCACGATGATCACGAGCGCGAGCCCGGCCAGCCGACGGGTGAGTTCGAGGATCAGCAGGATGCCCGCGATCGACGCCCACATGTCGTTGGGGTGGGGAAAGACCTGGGCGCGGGTGCGCAGGAAATGCGCGTGGGCGATGATGTAGATGCCGACCGCAATCGCCGCGAGGGCGAGGAGCAGATCCCCCGGTGCGAGCCTGCTGCGGTCTCCCGGCGGGAAAAACCAGGTCACAAGGATCGCCAGAGCCGTACCCGCGATGATCGGCAGGCCGAATGTGTTGACCATCTTGTCCGCCGGGGCGCCCGTCGCGATCAGATCGCCCGTCGCCACGGCAAGGATGATCTGCCCGAGCGCTGTGAGGATCAGGAGCGCCGCGATGCCGAGCAGGGCGAGTTCGACGACCGAGCGCGTATGCGCACGCCCCTGCGGATCGACGAAACCGCGCGCGGAGAACAGCGTGAAGCCGAGCGCGAGCCCCCCGGTCACGTGAGCAAGCCGGTAGACCCAGGTCTCCAGCGGATAAAGGTTCATGACGCCGATGTGAAAGGCCGTGTAGGCGATGCACAAGGCGGCAACGAGATGATGGCTCCGGCCTTCGAAGATGCGCTGGTTGCCCGCATAGATTTCGCGATCGACCCCTGCGGCGATACTTTGTGTCCCGGATTCGCCTTCCGGCGCCTCACGCGTGTCAGCGGCGGCCATTCACCCCTCCCGATGAAACCTCTGGTGCGGTCGTTTTCGACCTTTTTGATGGATGGAGGCCACGGCGGGCGCGGCCTCCATCGAAGTCAGATCATAACGGCGAAGCCGCAATCAGCCACGCAGATCTTCCGGGATCTCGATGCCGATTTCCTCGTAGTAGCGCACGGCGCCCGGATGGAACGGCAGGAAGCTGTTGTTGTCCCAGTTCTCAGCCAGGGTGGCCACCGCCGCAGCGTGGATCTGCATCATGCGCTCGTTGTTCTCGAGCACCGTCTTGGTGATCTCGTAGGCGAGGCTTTCGGGCATGTCCTGATGCGCGATCGCGAAGTTCCACATCGCCACCGAGGCCTGGTCTTCGTCCTGCACGGCGTAGGTGCCGGCGGGGATGGTGAAGGCGGAGACTTCCGGGAAGGCTTCCAGAACCTGCTCATGCTCTTCGGGCGTGAAGCCGAAGGTGATCACGTCCGCTTCGGCTGCGAGCTGCGAAAAGGCCGCAGTCGGGAGGCCGGCGGCGAAGACGAAGGCATCGACCAGACCATCCTGGAGCTGGCTGGCCGAATCTGCGGCGCCTGCGAAGGAAATGGTGGCATCGACACCGAGCTCTGCGAGAATGCGCGGCCAGTAGGTGCCGGGAGTCCCGCCGGCCGGGCCGACCGCGACACGGCGCCCGTCCAGATCACCCACCGAGGCGATGCCCGACGTGCGCAGCGTGATCCCGTGGAAGGGCGTCTCGTACATCGGGAACAGCGCGCGGATGTCGCTATGCTCGAGGCCGGGGGCGAGTTCGCTCTGGCCGGTCCAGGCTTCGAAAGCCGGGCCCATCGTCACGAGGCCGATATCATGCTCGCCCGTCTGGACCAGCGTGACGTTCTGCACCGGGCCGCCGGTCACCTCGCCGGAGACGTTGACGCCGAGCTCGTCCGTCAGGAAGCTCGCCATGCCGCCGCCATAGACGAAGTACACGCCGCCCTGGCTGGCGGTGCCGACGGTCAGGTCGCGCGGCCAGTCGTCACGATCGGCCAGAGCCGCGCCGGATACGAACAGTCCGGCCGCAGCCAGACCCGTTACGATTTTCTTCATCAGTTTTCCTCCCTTGAAGGATTAAAGGGTCATTTTGAACCAAGCCCTGCATCGGGCGCAAGGCTGCCCCGCATTAGGAATAGGGACAAGGCCGGCTTTGTAAAGCCCGGACCACGGCGCCGGCCATATGATGAGGGGAGGGGGCGGGTGGTCTGCGACGAAAGAATAAGGCCGCCCGGAAATGCTGCGACGCAAAAAAATCACGCAACCTCTGGCCTTTGATGAATCTAGCTGGCATATTCTGCATATAAAATATGCAATAATTATAGTCAGAGGGCAATATTATGACTTCAATATCATTCGGTGCCGCGCCGCCTCCGGCGCATCCTCGCATGCGCCCGGATCCGCAATTCTCCCTGGCCGGAACCTTGGATGGCGCAGCCTCTGCCGGGCAGGCGGCGCAGGACCCGCGCGCGCAACGCCCGCTCTGGAGCGAAGCCGGCGCGCTGGAAGTCGAGGGCATGCGCCCGCAGCCACTGGTCGGGACGCGGGCCCCGGACGATCCGTTCCTGCGCGGGCTCGCCGCGCCGCCGCGATCGCTCCCCGGCGAGGCGCCGGAAGGCTTCGAAGATTTTCGCTGGGTCAGGACCGAAGCCGCGCCGGGCCTCTCGGTCGGTGCCGATCATGCACCGGGCGGGTCGCGTTTCGGTGTGACGACCAACGGATCGGTGCTCTCCGATGGCGACTGGTCCGGGCTCGTCGTGACACAGCCGCACGGG
>PXAW01000212.1 GCA_003567055.1 Hyphomicrobiales bacterium | reverse complement strand
GTCGTCCCGGCTGAGCACGCCTTCGGCATGCCGCATCACCTGGGCCGCATTGGACAAGAGATTGGCATGAGAGAGCACGACCGCCTTCGGCTTGCCCTCCGAGCCCGAGGTGAAGAGGATCACGCCCTCGTCATCCGGTGTCAGCCCGGTACGCTTCGCCAGCGCGCCGGCAAACAGGCTCTCGGCTGCCGCGCGCGCCTTGTCGAGGCTGGTGACCGTGTCGCGCACGTCTTCGAGATAGATCACCCGGCGCCCCTGCCCGATCGCGGCGAGGGCATTGTCGAGCTTGCCTTCGTCGATGAACTTGCGCGACGTGACGATGGTGCCGATCGCGGCAATCTCACAGGCGGCCTTCAGATTGGCGGGGCCGGCGGTGAAGTTCAGCATCGCCGGTACACGGGCAAAGGCATGCAGGCCGAAGAAGGTGACGGCGGTTGCCTGGACACTCGGCAGGAACACGCCGATCCGCTCGCCCGGTTTCGTGTCCGCAACGAGCTTGCGCCCGAGCGCGCGGGCTCCGATCACCAGGCGGCCATAGGTCAGGGGCTGGCGCTGGGCATCTTCGAGGATGACGGTCTTGCCGCCGAATGCCCGCTTCGATTCGACCAGCGCCTGAAACAGATGCCGGCGCGCGGAACCGGCCCCGGTGAATGCCGGGGATTCGCCGGTCATCGGCGTGTCGAAGCTGATCGCTGTGGAGGTTGCTACACTGTCGTTCATGGCACCAGAATAGAATCGAAAGTGCATTCTTCAAAGCCGGAATGCGATGCGGCGCTGATCAAACCGGTGTGAAAAGCAACCGAAGGGCAATGCAGGGCTGTCATTGCATCGTGATTCAAGATTGTTTTTTTCGGAAAGCACATAAAAGAAGCCGTCTCGGACTTGCGGAACACAGTGGGAACCCGTAATGTGTTCGTGATTTGTTTAATCTCGAATCGCAAGGCGGAACCATGCTCACGCGTAAGCAGCACGAATTGCTGACCTTCATCCACGAACGCATGCGCGAATCGGGCGTGCCGCCATCCTTCGACGAGATGAAGGATGCGCTGGATCTGAAATCGAAATCCGGCATCCATCGCCTGATCACGGCGCTTGAGGAGCGTGGTTTCATCCGGCGCCTGCCTTATCGCGCGCGCGCGCTGGAGATCCTGCGTATGCCCGAGACATTGCAGCGCCCGGTCGGCAGCGCCGGTGCCGGCGGCGGGCGCGGCGGCTTCTCGCCGAGTGTCGTCGAGGGCGGGAAAGCAGAAGGCGGCAATGCGCGTGACGGCCAGGGGAGCGGCGGCCAGGGGGGCGGTTCAAGGTCAGGCGATGGCAGGTCGCGTGGTCGCGATCCGGGGCAGGGCGGCGCGACGGATGATGCCGGTCTTGCGAACCCGCTCGCCGACGAGGATTACGAGCGCGCGGTGAACATCCCCGTGATGGGGCGCATTGCGGCCGGTACGCCGATCTCGGCGATCCAGAATCCGATGCATACCATCGCGGTCTCGCCCGATTTCATCACCGGTGGCGAGCATTACGCATTGGAGGTTCGCGGCGATTCGATGATCGAGGCGGGCATTCTCGATGGCGATATCGTCGTCATCCGGCGCCAGGACGTGGCGAATACCGGTGATATCATCGTGGCGCTGATCGACGAGGAGGAGGCGACGCTCAAGCGCTTCCGCCGGCGCGGCTCTTCCATCGCGCTGGAA
Source organism: Hyphomicrobiales bacterium (assembly GCA_003567055.1). Lineage (GTDB taxonomy): Bacteria > Pseudomonadota > Alphaproteobacteria > Rhizobiales > Beijerinckiaceae > Saliniramus. Next base: position 1,184 of record PXAW01000212.1, on the reverse strand, counting down.
GCGGCCAACCCGGCCTATGAGACGCGTGTACTCGGGCCCGATCGGGTGCAGATCCAGGGGCGGCTCGTCTCGCTGGTGCGCCGTTACTGAGGAGATACGCAGGCGGGGCCACCCGTCTCCGTGACCGATGCGCGTGCCGGGCTGCCGCCGCTCCGGTCGCGCGGGTCGTGATCTGGCGCCAGCCGGAGGCAGGGCGGGTTGATGCGCGGGAGCCCGATTCGGGCTGGCCGAGCGGGGCAGAATGATGCCGGGGCAAGTCGAGGCGGGACAGGTCGAGGTCGGGCAAGAGGATACCGGGCAGGATGGGTCATGGATGACGGGAAGCTGATCTTCTATCACGCGCCGCTGTCGCGTTCGGGCCGGGTACACTGGCTGTTGCACGAACTCGACGTGCCATTCACCATGGTTCGCTGTGACATTCCGCGACAGGATGGTTCCGGCGGGCGCGACCCGCGTAATCCGCATCCTGACGGGAAGGTTCCCGCGCTTGCGCATGACGGCGCTCTCATCACTGAAACTGCGGCGATCCTGCTCTATCTGACTGACCTCTTTCCCGAGCGCGGGCTCGGCATCGCGCCGGGTGCGCCCGGTCGGGGAGCTTATCTGAGCTGGCTCTTCTGGTATTGCGGGGTTGTCGAACCGGTCTATCTCGCAGAAGTCATGGGCGTAGCCGCGCATCCTGTGGCGCAGGCGAGCTTTCGTGATCGCGAAGCGGTTGCCGCGCGTCTGATCGCAGCCCTCGGCGATCGGGACTGGCTGATGGGTAGCACGTTCACGGCGGCCGACATCCTGCTTTGCTCGCCCTATCTGCATTTTCCGGAATCCACGCCCGATCACCCTGCGGTGCGGGCATGGATCGCCCGCTGTACCGGGCGACCCGCCTATGCCGCAGCGCAGGCAGATGATTGACGGCGCGTGACGGCCATTCACGCGCCAAAGGGCAGAGAAAGCCAGAGACCTCGGGCCCGGTTGCCTCAGTTCGTCTAGTCCGGCAGCCGGAACCTCGGTGCATCAGCCGAACGACGCAGATGGCCCGCGCCGGCGCATCTGGTCGCAGCAACGCTGGCGCGAAATCGCTTGAAGCCTTTCCGGGCTAAAGGTCGGAACGTCGGTGTATAGCGGGGCACCGGAGGGGGCCCGTGTCGGCACTTGGGGTTCGTAAGACCACTGGAGCAACGTTGCCT
>PXAW01000578.1 GCA_003567055.1 Hyphomicrobiales bacterium | reverse complement strand
CGAGGCTCGCTGCGAGGCGCGCGGCTATGGAGAGCGCGAGCGCGAGAAGGATCGCCTGCATGAGCGGCGATGCCACCACCGCCCGGCGGGTATGGGCGAGGCTGAGCCGCGCCATCACCGCAACCGTCATCAGGGCAAAGCCCCCGGCGAGCAGATGCAAGCCGCCAGTGGACGGTATTCCGGCGTAGATCGCGTAACCGGTCATCAGAAAGCCGAGCGGAATGCAGGCATAGGCGAGATTCATCGCAAGACTGAAGCCGTCGCCGCGTATGAGATATCCCCGCCAACCGGCGACCCGCACGCCATGCGCGATACCGGCGAGGCCGAGAGCCGCGGCACTCAGGCTCGCCTGCGGGAACAGCGCCCATGATGCAAGCGCGAGGATGGCGGCGATGATCGCGATGCGATCGACGAGGCCGAAGCTGCGCGGTGTGGCGGAATTCTCGGCGCGGGTGAGATGATTGCGTGTGAAACTCGGCACGAGCCGCCCGCCGATCACGATCACCAGCATGGCCACGACCGCCATCGCGATCCGCATCCCGTATTCCGCCCGGCCGAGCACGCTCGCTTCAAAGTGGAACACGGCGTTGCCGAGGATGAGCAGCGTGAGCAGCGCGATGATCTTGAGATTGCGCCAGTTGCGCCCCGTGATGATCTCGCGGGCGATCGCGAGCAGCAGCACGCCGAGGAAGGCGAGATCGATCGCCGCCGCGATCTCCCAGCCCGTCAGGCCGGAAAACGCGGTCGCGATGCGCCCCGCGAGCCAGAGCATGACGAGGCCGACGAGCGGCAGGCCGGTCAGAGGCAGCCTGCCGGTCCAGTTGGGCATGGAGGTGAGCAGATAGCCGCCGATCACGGCGCCGATATAGCCATAGAGCATCGCATGGATGTGCCAGTCGCGTGGCGCGAAGGCGCTCGGCAACGCCATGACGCCCATCAGCAGGCCGATCCAGATCAGCATCGCGACCAGCGCCTGGAGCGTGCCGAGCAGAAACAGCGGACGCAATCCGTAGGAGAAGAGTGCCGGGCCGCGATAGGGGCGTGTGCGCGGGATCGCCATCAGCCTAATCCGCGCCCGGGATCACGAAATAATCCCGCGTCGCCGCGACCGCGCCCGTATCCATGTCCGTCGCCGTGATGGCGAGTTCGTGGCGCTGCGCCGTCTCGCCGCTGATCAGCAGCCGCACTTCGCGCCGCTGCCCCGGTGCCAGCAGGATCGGCTCGTCGATCACCGCCGCCCCGCCGGCAAGGGCGACTTCCGCCCCGGGAAAGCCGGACACGCCGAGCGTGACGGCGCGCTCTTCCAGCGTCAGATTGGTCACGCGCACGGTATAGGCGTTGCGCCAGCGCCCGTCGCTCAGGCGCACCGCGATGGGGTTGGCGTCGCGGCTGACGAAGAGCTGGTAATCGGCGCGCGTGGCGATCGAGCCGATCATCAGGCCCGACAGCACCAGCGCCGCGATGGTGAGCGCGATCGTCGTCGGTCGCACCAGCGCGCGGCGTGGCGCCTCGCCGCGGCGTCCGCGCTCGATATTGCGCCAGCTGTCGAAATCGATCAGCCCGCGCGGGCGCGCGACTTTTGCCATGACCCCGTCGCAGGCATCGACGCAGAGCCCGCAATTGATGCAGGCGAAATTCGGCCCCTCGCGGATGTCGATCCCCATCGGGCAGACGGCGACGCATTGGTTGCAATCGATGCAATCGCCCGGCGCCCCGCCCGCTTCGCGCAGCTGCTGCGCCTTCTTCACCGAGGCACGCGTCTCGCCGCGATAATCGCGGTAATTCACCGTCAGCGCCTCGGGATCCCAGATCGCGCCCTGCAGGCGCGGCCAGGGGCACATCCAGGTGCAGACCTGTTCGCGGGCATGGCCGGCGAGAACATAGGTCGTCGCGGTGAGCGTGGCCACGGCGATATAGGCCGTCAGCGATGCCTGGCCGGTGACGAGCGCGGGCAGAAGCGCGCGGGCATCTGTAAAGTAGAAGACGAAGGCGCCCCCGGTCGCCATCGCGATCAGGATCCAGGCCCAGTGCTTGAGGCTCCTGCGCAAGAGCAGCGGCGCCGTCAGCGGCGCGCCCTGGTCGCGCAGGCGCGCGCGCCGGTCGCCCTCGATGCGCCGCTCCACCAGCATGAACAGATCGCTCCACACGGTCTGCGGACAGGCAAAGCCGCACCAGGCCCGCCCGACCAGCGCGTTGACGAGGACGAGCACCAGGGTCGCCAGCACAAGGGCACCGGTCAGAAGGATGAGATCGGTATGCCAGAGCTCGACGAAGAAGAAATGGAACCGGATTCGCTCGATATCGAACAATACCGCCTGATCCGGCTGGCCCGCGCCGCGATCCCAGCGCAGGAAGGGCAGCAGGTAGTAGAGCGCGAGGCAAAGCGCCATGACCTGCCATTTCATCCGGCGGAAGCGCCCCGAAACGGATTGCGTGAACACCCTGCCCTGAAGAACTGCCGGCGCGCCCTGTTTCAGGGCCGGACGGGCGCGTTTGTGGGAGATATCGAGAACGGCCACGGTTGCCTCTGTCACGCTTGTGTCTGCGACGCTTGTGTCTGCGACGCTTGTCTTTTAATATGCATCTTTGATACATGTATTATAGATACGGTTTTAAGGTCAATTACGGGTAACCACCGAGGGCCGCGACGGCGGGAGAACAAGCATGCGCCTGACGACATTCACCGATTACGCGCTTCGCGTGCTCATCTTCGTGGCGCTCAAGGGCGAGGAACGCGCCACGATCGACGAGATCGCGAGCACCTATGCGATCTCACGCAACCATCTGATGAAGGTGGTGAACGGGTTGTCCCAGGCCGGATTCCTGACGACGGTGAAGGGCCGCTCGGGCGGCATCATGCTCGCGCGCCCAGCCGGGGAGATCCGCGTCGGCGACGTGGTCATGGCCACCGAGGAAGGCTTCGCCCTCGTCGAATGTTTCGACCGGGAGCATAACCAATGCGTGATCACAGGGAGCTGCGTGCTCAAGCATCTGCTGCATGATGCGCTCGGCGATTTTCTCGCCCGTCTCAACACCCGCACGCTGGCCGATCTCGTCGCGCCGCAAAGGCTCATGCAGGAATTGCGCCTCGAACCGGCGGATCACCCGTAAGGCGATCGCGTGCGCGGCTGCGCATCCCGGCTGGTGCGCGGGCCCTTGATCCGGCGCAATGTCAGCGTCACCTCGCCGGGGTCGGATCGCGCTCACAGCCATCGCCTCATCCGGAGATCCGAGATGGACTTTTCCCGCGACGCCGAGACCGCCGCCTGGTGCGACAAGCTCGAAAGCTTCATGGATCAGCGCATCCTGCCCGCTCATGCCGATGTGACGGCGGCACTGCGGCGCGGCGAGCATCCCGGCGAGATCATCGCCGGTCTCAAGGCCGAGGCGCGCCAGCAGGGATTATGGAACCTGTTCCTGCCTGATCTGCGCGACGACGAGCCGGGCACGCGCATGAGCAATCTCGCCTATGCGCCGCTCGCCGAGATCATGGGGCGGATCCCCTGGGCCTCGGAGGTCTTCAACTGCTCCGCCCCCGATACCGGCAATATGGAGCTCCTGCATCGTTTCGCGACACCGACGCAGCGCGAGCGCTGGCTCGATCCGCTGCTCGCAGGCGAGATCCGCTCCTGCATCGGCATCACCGAGCCCGATGTCGCCTCCTCCGATCCGACCAATCTGGAGACCACGATCCGCCGCGATGGCGAGGACTACGTCATCAACGGGCGCAAGTGGTTCACCACCGGCGCCCTGCATCCCCATGCCCGCTTCGTCATCGTGATGGGGCGCTCAGGCAGTGAAGAGGCCGAGCCGCACCGGCGGCATGCGCTCGCCATCGTTCCCTTCGACACGCCCGGCTTCAGCATCGTGCGCAACCTGCCCCTGCTCGGGCGCCACGCGCCGGAAGGCCATTGCGAGACGCTCTATCGCAATGTGCGCATCCCGCGCGAGAACCTGATCGGCGAGGAGGGAGACGGCTTCATGCTGATCCAGGCGCGGCTAGGGCCGGGGCGCATCCACCACTGCATGCGCGCCATCGGCCAATGCGAGCTGGCACTGGAACTGATGTGCGAGCGCGCGCTGGAGCGGCGCACTTTCGGGCGTCCGCTCGCCGATTACGCCAATCTGCAGGACTGGATCGCCTGGAGCCGGATCGAGATCGACCAGGCAAGGCTGCTCTGCCTCAACGCCGCCGATCGCATGGATCGCGAGGGCGCCCGGGCGGCACGCGGCGAGATCGCCGCGATCAAGGTGGTCGCGGCGCAGTTGCAGACCCGCATTGCGGATCGCGCCATGCAGATCTTCGGGGCCATGGGCCTCACCGAAGACACGCCCCTCGCCGAGATCTACACCTGGGGCCGTGCGCTACGCTTCGTCGACGGCCCCGACGAGGTTCATCTGCGCTCCATCGCCCGCGCGGAGATCAAGCGGGCGAAGCAGCGCCGTGGCGCGGGGGCGGCCTATCTCGTGCCGGATTACTGAGATGTGAGGCGCGCATCCAGTCGAGCCCGCGCACCCGCTCATTCGCCCAGAGCCTGGACGAGTTGGGTAGCAAAGCGTGACGTGGCCACGGGCAGGACGCGCCCCTTCATCTGCCCGAGCAGCATCAATCCCGGCGGGACGTCGCGGGCGGCGACGGGGCGCACGGTCAGCCCGGATGTGCCGCCGGGCCGCAATCCGATCGGGATCTGGAAACCCACCACGCCCTCATGCAGCACGTAGTGGCGGATCAGTTCGAAGGATTCGGTCTCGACGACCGGCTCGACCTGCCGGCTGCCGCGGCGCGCCGCCATGTCGAGCAGATAGCGCACGCCGTAACCCGCCGCCGGGGCGATATGCGGATGATCGAGGCAGTCGCGCAGGCGGATCTCGTCGCGTGCGGCAAGCGGGTGATCAGGCGCGAGCACCGCGCAGACCGGCTGCGGAATCTGATGCAGCACTTCGAAATCCACCATCAGTTCCGGCTCGAAGACGAGGGCGAGATCGCTGCGCATGGCGGCCAGTTCCTCCTCGGCGCGGGCCCGGTCGCGCACCTTCACCGCGAAGGTGACGCCGGGATGCTCGCGGCGGTAACGGGCGATCTGTTCGGGCATGAAATAGGGCAGCAGCGCCTGGCTGCAGGCAATCGTGACGTGGCCGCGCCGCACGCCCTTGAGATCGGCGACCTGGCTCTGCACCCGGGCCATGTCCGAGCGCTGGGCGCGATAATGCTGCAAGACGAGTTCGCCGGCAGAGTTGAGGCGCACGCCGCGTGCGAGACGTTCGAAGATCCTCGCGCCGAATTCATCCTCGAACCGCGCAATCCGCCGGTTGAGCGCAGAGGCCGTCAGGCCGGCATCCTCCGCCGCCTTGCGGATCGAACCCGCGCGGGCCACCGCCTCGATCAGGCGGAAGGTTTCCATATGCCGCATGTCTGCCTCCAGTGGTGCATTGAATGCACCGATCCTGTGAAATCTTAGCATTTCACGAACCGGGTGCAACGCGGCATGCTCGGCGCATTCTCGGGATCGACCGCGATTCCCCGCCACCGCTTCCGCCCACCCCGTTCCCGGAGCCTGCCATGTCGTCACTCGATCGCCGCGCCTTCCTCGCTTCAGCCGCCAGCGCCGGTATCCTGCCCTTCCTGCGCATCCTGCCCGCCGAGGCGCAGGCGCGCGATACGCTCGTCACCGTCTTCGGCCAGACCATCAACAGCCTCGATCTGCATCGCGTGGGCACCAACCGCGCGAGCTATCAGGTCGCAATCAACTGCTATGACCGGCTGGTCGGCTTCGGTGCCAAGCAATTGCCCACCGGCGAGATGTCCTACGATTACGACACCATCGTTCCGGAACTGGCCGAGAGCTGGACGATCTCCGATGACGGGCTGACCATCACCTTCAAGCTCAAGCCCGACGCGACCTTCTGGGACGGCACGAAGGTCACCGCCGAGGACGTGAAATGGTCCTTCGACCGCGCCGTGCTGGCCGGCGGCTTTCCCACCACGCAGATGCGCGCGGGCGGCTTCTTCCGGCCCGACCAGTTCGAGGCGATCGACGAGGAGACCTTCGTGGTCAGGCTCGACTACCCCTCCAAACTGTCGCTGCCCAATCTCGCCGTTCCGGTTCCCTTCATCATCAATTCGAAGGTGGCCAAGGCCAATGCCACCGGCGACGATCCCTGGGCGATGGAATATCTGCACATGAACCCGGCCGGCTCGGGCGCCTACAAGGTGGCGCGCTGGGATCAGGGGCAGCAGCTCGTCTATGAGCGCAATGACGCCTGGGTCGGTGGCGAACTGCCCGCGATCCGCCGGGTCATCGTGCGCGAGGTCCCCTCCGCCGCAACCCGCCGGGCGCTGGTCGAGCGCGGCGACGTTCAGATCTCGATGGACATTCCCGATCGCGACGCCGCCGAACTGGCCGATCGCCTGACCGTACATTCGACCCCGATCGAGAATTGCATGCACTGCCTGTGCCTGAATTCCAAATTCGGCCCCTTCCAGGACGCGAATGTCCGCAAGGCCGTGGCCTATGCGGTGCCCTATGAGGCGATTTTCGAGAGCGCGGCCTATGGCCGGGGGGCGAAGCTCTGGGGCGGGCCGGAGGAGATCGACGACATCGCCTGGCCGCGCCCCTTCCCCTATGACACGAACCTCGACACGGCGCGCGACTATCTGGCGCAATCGGGCTATCCCGACGGTTTCGAGGTCACCCTCTCGATCAGCCTCGATCTGGTCGACTGGATGGAGCCGACAGCCCTGCTGATCCAGGAGGCGCTCGGGCGGATCGGGATCACGGTCACGGTGGATCGCATTCCCGGTGCCAACTGGCGCACCGTGGCGCTCGTCGACAAATCCCTCGATCTGCATCTGGAGAATTTCGGCGGCTGGCTGAACACGCCCTGCTACTACTTCTTCTGGGCCTATCAGAAGGACCGGCTGTTCAACTCCTCCGCCTATGAGAGCGAAGCGGTCCACGAACTGACCGAACGCACCCTGCACATGGCGATGGACGATCCGGAATATGCGCCGCTGATCAAGGAGATGTTTGCGCATGTGATCGAGGATCTGCCGCGCATCCCGCTCTACCAGCCCGCGCTGAACGTCGCCATGAACGGGGCAGGGGGCTACGAATTCTGGTTCCACCGCCAGCTCGACGTGCGCCCCCTGAATGGCGGGGAAGCCTGAGCCATGGCGGGGCGCGGACATCCCGTTCTCTGGCGCCTGGCTCAGACGATCCCGGTCATTGCCGGGGTCGTCGTGATCAGCTTCATCCTGACGCGGGCGCTGCCCGGTGACCCTGCCGTACAATTTGCCGGGCTGGCCGCCACGCCGGAATCGATCGCCCAGGTGCGCGAGGCGCTCGGGCTCGACAAGCCGCTGATCCAGCAATTCCTGATCTATTGCGGGGCGTTGCTCCAGGGCGATCTCGGGCGCTCGGTGGTGACGGGCCAGCCGGTGGTGACCGATCTCGCCATGCGCCTGCCGGCCTCTCTCGAACTGACGCTCACCGCGTTGCTTCTGGCCTGTCTCGTGGCGATCCCGCTGGGCCTGCTCGCCGCCGTGCACCAGGGCAGCTGGATCGACCAGCTCTGCCGGGTCGTGGTGACGGCGGGGGTCTCGCTGCCGACCTTCTTCACCGGGATCCTCCTGATCTACGTCTTCTATTACCTGCTCGGCTGGGCGCCCTCGCCGCTGGGCCGGCTCGATTTCATCTATTTCGATCCGCCCCGGGTAACGGGTTTCCATCTGATCGATACGCTGATCGACGGCGATACCGAGACCTTCTTCGGGGCTCTGCGCCAGATCGCCCTGCCGGCGATCACGCTGGCTTTGTTCACCCTCGCCCCGATCGCGCGCATGACCCGCGCCGCGATGCTGGGCGCGCTCTCCTCCGATTATATCCGCACCGCCCGCGCCGCCGGGCTGAGCCCGTCCAAGGTGCTGTTCGGCTATGCCTTCCGCAATGCGCTGCTGCCGGTGGTGACGACGCTGGGCATGGTGTTCTCCTTCGTGCTCGGCGCCAATGTGCTGGTCGAGAAGGTCTTCGCCTGGCCGGGGATCGGCTCCTATGCCGTCGAGGCGCTGGTGCAATCGGATTACGCCGCCGTGCAGGGCTTCGTGCTGGCGATGGCTTTGCTCTTCGTCCTGCTCAATCTCCTGATCGATCTGAGCTACGCGCTGATCGATCCGCGCATCGGATTCTCCGCGAAATGAGCAGCCCCGCCTCACCCTCCGCCGCTTCGGGACAGGTCGCGCATATCGTTTACGTGCTGCGTGAAAACCCGGTCACGGCCCTGTCCTTCGCGCTGTTCGGCTTCATCGTGCTGTCGGCGCTGATCGGCCCGTATGTGGTGCCCTATGATCCGCTGGCGACGAATTCCGCGCGCGCGCTCGAGGCGCCCTCGGCGGCGCACTGGTTCGGTACCGACCAGCTGGGGCGCGACGTGTTCTCACGGGTGATCGTGGCGACGCGCCTCGATCTGACGATTTCGGTCGCCGCCGTGGCGATCTCCTTCGTGATCGGGGCCTTTCTCGGGGCCGTCGCCGGCTATTGGGGCGGCTGGATCGACGCGCTGCTCAACCGCATCCTCGATACGATCATGGCCTTCCCGCTCTTCATTCTGGCGATGGGGATCGTCGCGGCCCTGGGCAATTCGGTGGAAAACATCATCTACGCCACCGCGATCATCAATATCCCATTCTACGCGCGGGTGGTGCGCGCGGAGGTGAATATCCGGCGCGAGGCCGGCTTCGCCCTGGCTGCGCGGCTGGCCGGCAATTCCCATGCGCGGGTGCTGGCCTTCCACATCTTCCCCAACGCCCTGCCGCCGATGATGGTGCAGGTCTCGCTGAATATGGGCTGGGCCATCCTCAACGCCGCCGGGCTCTCCTTCATCGGGCTGGGCGTGCGCCCGCCGACGCCGGAATGGGGGATCATGGTGGCGGAAGGGGCGAATTTCATCGTCTCGGGACATTGGTGGATCGCGCTGTTCCCCGGTCTCTGGCTGATGCTCGCGGTCTTCACCTTCAACCTGATGGGTGACGGTCTGCGCGACATCGTCGATCCCAGACGCCGCACCTGAGGAGCCCGCCATGCTTTCGGTCAAGGATCTGGTCGTCGGTTTCCGCACCCGTCGCGGCGCGGTCGAGGCGGTGCGCGGCATCTCCTTCGATCTCAGCCCCGGCGAGACGCTCGGCATCGTCGGCGAATCGGGATCGGGGAAATCGGTCACCTCCTACGCCCTGATGCGCATCCTCGATGCCGGCGGCAGCATCAGTGCCGGCGAGATCAGCTGGAACGGGCAGGATCTGCGCCGGGCCCGCGAGGGGGCGATGCGGGCGATCCGGGGGCGCGAGATCTCGATGATCTTCCAGAACCCGCGCGCGGCGCTCAACCCGATCCGCAAGATCGGCAAGCAGATCGAGGATGTCTTGCTGCAACATGGCCGGGCCGGGCGCCGTGATGCGAAGGCGAAAGCCATCGAAGCGCTCGAAGCGGTGAAGATCCGCGATGCGGCTGCGCGCTATCACGCCTATCCGTTCGAGCTCTCCGGCGGCATGTGCCAGCGCGTGGTGATCGCCATCGCGCTCGCCTGCAATCCGAAACTCCTGATCGCCGACGAACCCACGACCGGGCTCGACATCACCACCCAGAAGGCGGTGATGGATCTGGTGCGCGAGCTGATCAGCGCGCGCGGCATGTCGGCGATCATCATCACCCATGATCTGGGCCTCGCCGCGCAATACAGCGATCGCCTCGCGGTGATGAAGGATGGCGAGATCGTCGAGAGCGGCGCCTCCGCGACGCTGTTTGCGGCAGCCCGGCACCCCTATACCCGCAAGCTGATCGACGCGACGCCGCGCCCGGGTGTCGCAATCCGCGAGCTCCTGCCCGCCGAGGCGCGCAGCCCCGAGCCGCCGCACAGTCCCGGTCGCCGCAAGCTTATCGAAGTGGTCGGCCTCGAAAAGACCTTCGCGGGCAAGTCCGGACCGGTCCAGGCCGTGAAGGGAATCTCCTTCGATATCCGCGAAGGGCAATCGGTCGGGCTCGTGGGCGAATCGGGCTGCGGCAAGTCGACCACATCCGCCATGCTGGTGCGCCTGCTCGATCCGAGCGCCGGCGCCATCGTCTTCGACGGCAGTGACATTGCCGGCATTCCCGCCGATCGCTTCGCCCGCGATCCGCGCCGGGGGCGCATCCAGATGGTCTTCCAGGATGCCACCGACAGCCTCAACCCGCGCCACAACGCCTTCGATGCGATCGCCGAACCGTTGCGGCGGCTCGGCGGCATGTCCGGCAAGCGTCTCGGGGTGCGGGTGGACGAACTTGCTCATCTCACCGGCCTGCCGGGACATCTGCTCACGCGCTATCCGCACCAGCTCTCGGGCGGCCAGAAGGCGCGGGTGGGGATCGCGCGCGCCATCGCCCTCGATCCCGATTTCCTGATCCTGGACGAGCCCACCGCCGCCCTCGACGTCTCGATCCAGGCGGTGGTGCTCAACCTGCTGGCCGATCTGCGGGCGCGGCTGAACATGACCTATCTCTTCGTCAGCCACGATCTCAACGTGGTGCGCCTGCTCTGCGACCATGTCCTCGTCATGCGCGACGGGCTCATCGTCGAGGCCGGGCCGTCGGCAAGGGTGATGCAGGATCCCGAGCATCCCTATACGCGCGCGCTGCTCGCGGCGGCACCGAAACCGCCGGTTCTGGACCGCCTCCCCGGCGAAACCGTCAAGGCCGCAGAATGAAGGAGCGTTTCATGTCCGTCGACAGGTTCATCCCATCCGATCATGCCGCCGGCCTCGAAGACCTGCCCTGCACCCTGGCGGATCTGCGCGTGGCCTATGCAGACGGCATCACGCCGCGCGCCGTGATGGCCGCATTGCTGGCGCGGCTGGCGGAAATCGATGATCCGGGGATCTTCATCCATCTGGAAGAGGCGCAAACCCTTCTGGCCAAGGCCGATGCGCTCGGCCCCTTCGATCCCGCAAGGCCGCTCTGGGGCGTGCCCTTCGCCGTGAAGGACAATATCGACGTGGCCGGCATGCCGACCAGTGCCGGCTGCGAGGCCTTTACCCGGCATCCGAAAGCGGATGCCTTCGCCGTGGCGCGGCTGCGTGAAGCCGGGGCGATCCCCATCGGCAAGACCAATCTCGACCAGTTCGCCACCGGTCTCGTCGGCACCCGCACGCCGCACCCTGTGCCGCGCAACGCCCTCGACCCGGCCATCGTCCCCGGCGGCTCTTCCTCCGGCTCCGCCGTGGTGGTGGCCCATGGGGTGGTGCCCTTCGCACTTGGAACCGATACGGCGGGATCGGGCCGGGTGCCGGCGGCGCTCAATGGCATCGTCGGCCTCAAGCCGACCCTGGGCGCGGTCTCCGCCGGGGGTGTGGTTCCCGCCTGCCGCACCCTCGATACGATCTCGGTCTTCGCCCGCAGCGTCGAGGACGCCTATGCCGTCTGTGCCGTGATGGCGGGCTACGACGAGGCCGATGCCTATGCGCGGCCCCTGCGCATGGCGCCCCCGCCGGCGCCGCTTCCCGCACCGCGCATCGCCGTGCCTGACCATGCGAGCCTGCGCTTCTTCGGTGACGCGGTGCAGGCGGAGAGTTTCTCGGCGACGCTCGACACCCTGCGCCGGCGCGGGGCCGAGATCAGCGCCATCGATTTCGGCCCGTTCCACGATGTCGCACAGATGCTTTATGACGGCGCCTGGGTGGCCGAGCGCTACAGCGTGATCGCGGATCTCATGGAGCGCGACCCGGATGCGATCCACCCGGTCACCCGGGAGGTGATCGGCAAGGCGCGGGGGATGAGCGCTCTGGATGCCTTTCGCGGGATGTATCGCCTCGCAGAGCTGCGGCGGCACTGCGTGCAGCTGATGGCGGGTTTCGATTATCTCGTGGTGCCGAGCATTCCGCGTTTCTACAGCTGCGCCGATCTCGCCGCCGACCCGATCACGCCCAACAGCAATCTCGGGACCTATACCAATTTCGTCAATCTGCTCGATCTCTGCGCGCTCACCATCCCCGTCGCGCCGCGCGAGGACGGGCGTCCGGGCAGCGTCACGCTGATCGGCCGGGCGGGAGCCGACGGGCGGCTCGCGGCGGAAGCATCGCGGCTCACGCAGGCGGTGACGGGTATCGCCGCCCCCGCAATGCCGGCGGAACCCGCCGATGACGAGATGGCGATTGCGGTCTGCGGCGCGCATATGGCGGGGCTGCCCCTGAACGGCCAGCTTCTGGAACTGGGCGGGCGTTTCCTGCGTGAATCCCGCACGGCCCGAGGCTACGGCTTCCATGCGCTCGCCGGCGGCCCGCCGGCGCGTCCCGGCCTGTTGCGCCGGGAGAACGGCGGTCACGCTATCGCGTTGGAAATCTGGGCCCTGCCGCAAACCGCGATCGGCGCGCTGCTTGCGCAGATCCCCGCCCCGCTCGGGCTGGGCCGGATCGCACTGGAAGACGGCAGCCTTGTCACCGGTTTCCTGTGCGAGAGCGCCGGGCTTGCCGGCGCGCAGGATATCAGCGGCTTCGGCGGCTGGCGCGGTTACCTTGCATCGCGCCAAGCCGGCGACGCGGCGCGGGTCTGAACGTATAACGGCGGCGAATTTCCGCTTCGGTTTTTGCCCGGAATCAGGCTAGAAGCGCCCACGCGGACCGGCCCGTGCCGGTCATTCCCGAGGCGCGTTTACCGAGGCATGCATGGCTTACTGGCTGTTCAAATCCGAACCGGATGTCTGGTCCTTCGAGATGCAGACGGAGCGTGG
>PXAW01000039.1 GCA_003567055.1 Hyphomicrobiales bacterium | reverse complement strand
GGTCGGCGAGCCATTCCACCGCCGGGCCGGCGCCCTCGGCCAGAGCCTGCACGAGCGCAGGATCGTTCTCGCCATGGGCCTTGTTCTGGATGTCGGCGGCAAACAGCGCCGGAGCATCATCGATCCCCGCCGCACGCTGGAAACGCGTGCCGGCGGCCGGAATCAGGCCGGCGGAGAGCGCGGTGGAGCCGGAGGGGAGCGGGTCACGCTCGAGAACCAGCACCTCGCGCCCGGCCTCATGCGCCGCGAGCGCCGCCACCATGCCGCAGGCGCCCGCGCCGATGATCAGCGTATCGACCTGGGAATCGAACAGATCGGCTGCGATATCGCGGCTGACGGAAACCTCGCTCATGGCCTATTCCGCACCATCGTAGCGCTTGCCCTCGGCGAGCAGATCCGGCGTGCCGATGCGCTGGTTGAGCTCAGTGAAATCGAACATGTGCTCCGCGAAGGGCCGGTTCGAGCCGTTGGCCATCAGGCTGGCATAATATTGCTCCGCCGTGCGGGCCAGCGCGCGGACGATGCCGCCGGGAAAGATCACGAGATCGAAGCCGAGCTTTTCGAGATCGGGGGCGGCGGTGATCGGGGTGTGCCCGCCCTCGACCATGTTGGCCATCAGCCTCGCGCGGCCCGTGAAGATCTCGCCGATCCGGCGCAGCTCCTCGCCGGAGCGCGGCGCCTCGATGAAGAGCACATCGGCGCCTGCCGCGAGATAGGCCTCTGCGCGTGTGATCGCGGCCTCGAAACCCTCCACGGCGATGGCATCGGTGCGCGCGATGATCAGCGTCTCGTCGCGCGCGCGCGCATCCGCCATGGCAGCGATCTTGCCGGACATCTCCGAGGTGGCGATCAGCGTCTTGTCGGAGAGATGGCCGCAGCGCTTGGGATAGCTTTGATCCTCCACCTGGAGGGCGGAGGCGCCGGCGCGTTCATAGACGCGCATGGTGCGCTGGGCGTTGAGCGCATTGCCGAAGCCGTTATCGGCGTCGATGATCACGGGAAGCGCCACCCGGTCGCGGATCAGCGCCATGGTATCGGCCATCTCGGTCATCGAGGTGAGGCCGATATCGGGGCGCCCGAGCCGGGTATAGGCGACGGCGGCGCCCGACAGATACAGGGCCTGCGCCCCCGCCGCTTCCGCGAGCGCTGCGGTGAGGCCGTCATGGACGCCCGGGGCGATCAGGATATCGGGCTGACCGAGGCGCGTCTTCAAAGTGGGCGTGGTCATGGTGCATTCCCCAGCATGGCGAGCGTGTCGGCGCAGCTCATCACCTGCGTGACGCTGCCCAGCGAAACCAGCGTCGCCTCGTGCACCTCCTCGCGAAAGGCGGCACAGCCATCGCTGAGGAGGATCGTTGCGATGTCACGCAGATGCGCGTCGCGCACCGTGCTGGCGACGCCGCCATTGGTGACGATGCCGCCGATGATCAGCGTGTCGATCCCGGCTGCGCGCATCACGTATTCGAGGCGGGTCTGGTAGAAGGCGCTGTAGGCGACTTTCTCGATGGTGAAATCGGCGGGTGCGAGCGTCGCGACGAGATTGTGCCCGAAGGCGCCGGGCAGAAAGTCGCCCTTGCCGAGGAAAGGCCGCAACTCCTTCAGATGGGCTGCAATCAAAGGCTCGCCGTCGCGCCCCGGCACCAGGGTGAACTGGGCCGAGATGTATTGCCCGCCCGCCTCGCGCAGGCGATCGGCCAGCGGGCGGATGCGTGCCGGGAGGGCCGCGATCGCTTCCGCGCCCTGGCCGGCCCGGCCATAGGCGCCTTCCGGGTGCAGGAAATCGTTCTGCAGATCGATGGTCAGGAGCGCCGTGCGGCGCGGGTCGATCGCGCTGATCCGTGCCATGGTCAGGCTCCTTGCGTGTCGCTGTCCGCCGCATCCGCGCGACTGATCACGACATTGCCGAAAGCATCGACGCGCCCGCGATGATCGGGCTCGATGAAGATGGTGGTATCGGCCTGTTCCAGAATGGCCGGGCCGGTGATCACCGTATCGACGGGCAGAGCCAGACGATCGAGGATCGTCGCCTCGTGCCAGGCGCCCGCGGCAAAGACCGGTCGCGTGCCGCGCTGCGCCTTCCCGGCATCGGCATCGGGCCCCGGCGCGAGGGTGGCGAGATCGAATTTCGGGCGTTGCCCGATCACCGCGCTGCGCAGATTGAGCACCCGCGTCACGCCGCCGGGGAGGAGCCGCCCGTAGACGCGCTCATAGGCCGCGTCGAAGGCGGCCTGGATCGCCTCGCGCGTGGGCGGGGTGACCTTGTGAGCGGCATCGAGAGCGACCGGCAGCGGCACGGCGACGGTGTGGGTCTGGCCGAGATAGGCCATGTCGAGCTCGAAGATGATCTCGCGCCCGGCGAAGCTGATTCCGGCGGAATCGATCAGCCGCAGACCCGCATCCACATGCGCCTGCATCAGCGCAGCAAGCCCGTCCACATCCACCTGCGCAGTGAGCGCATTTACCGTCTGCACGAAATCCTGGCGCATATCGGCGATGACGCAGCCCATGGCGGAAGTCACGCCCGGATAGCGCGGCACGATGGCGCGGGCGAGGCCGACCTCGCGGATCAGCGCGCAGGCATGCAGCGCACCGCCGCCGCCGAAGGGCATATAGGCGAATTGCTTGGGGTCGAAGCCGCGTTCGATGGAGACGAGGCGCATGGCGCCGGCCATGCGGGAATTGGCGACCGTGATGATCGCCTCCGCCGCCGCCTCGATACCGAGCCCGAGCGGCTTGCCGACATGCTCGGCGATCGCCGCGCGCGCCGCTTCGAGATCGAGGCTGGCAAGGCCGCCGCCGATCGGGCGCTGCGCGTCGATGCGCCCGAGCACGATATTGGCATCCGTCACCGTGGGGCGGGTATTGCCCCGTCCATAGGCGACGGGACCGGGATCGGAGCCGGCGCTTTCGGGGCCGATATTCAGCAGCCCGCCCTTGTCCACCGAGGCGATCGAGCCGCCGCCGGCGCCGATCGTGGCGATCTCGATCATGGGCGTGCGCACCACGAGGCCGAAATCGATGCTGGTCTGCGGGCTGAGCACGCTCTTGCCGTCGGCGATCAGCGAGACGTCGAAGGAGGTGCCGCCCATATCGCCGGTGATCACATTGGGAAAACCCGCATTCTGCGCGATGTATCCCGCCGCGATCACACCGGCGGCCGGGCCCGACAGGGCCGTGCGCACCGGCAGGCGGCAGGCGGTATCGACGGCCATGACGCCGCCATTCGATTGCACGATCAGGAATTCAC
Organism: Hyphomicrobiales bacterium; assembly: GCA_003567055.1. GTDB lineage: Bacteria > Pseudomonadota > Alphaproteobacteria > Rhizobiales > Beijerinckiaceae > Saliniramus. Next base: position 9,508 of record PXAW01000039.1, on the reverse strand, counting down.
CGCCGAACCCGCCCTCGTCGAGCGCCCCGGCGAGCCGCCCGAGATAACCGGCGACCTCCGGCTGCAGATAGGCGTTGAGGGCGGTCGTCGAGAAGCGCTCGTATTCGCGGATCTCGGGCAGGATCTCGCTCGAGGCCGAGACATGCGGGTTCGGCCAGAAGGCACGCAGAGCCTCCACCGCCGCCTGTTCATTGGCGGGATTGGCGTAAGCATTGACGAAGAGCACGGCCACGGCCTTGCAGCCCTGCGCGAGCAGTTGCTCGCCCGCCGCACGCACGGCGTCGAGATCGACTTGCCTCTCGATGGTGCCGTCGGCGAAGGTGCGCTCGGGCACCTCGATGCGCAATTCGCGCGCCACCACCGGTTCGAAATTGCCCCTCAGGCCCCAGGTACGCGGACGGTCGCGCCGGCGCATCTCGAGCACGTCGCGAAAGCCCTGCGTGGTGATCACGCCGATACGCGCGCCCTTGCGTTCGAGCAGCGCGTTGGTCCCCGCCGTGGTGCCGTGGACGACGCTGGCCACGTCGTCGAGGGCTTCACCATGGGCGCGGATGCCGGCGAGGAAGCCGCCGGACTGGTCGGGCCGCGTGGTCGGAACCTTCGCGACCCGGGCCTCGCCGCTGGCCTCGTCGAGGAAGAAGACATCGGTGAAAGTGCCGCCGACATCGACGCCGATCATGCGCGTGCGCTTCATTTCGCATACTCCCGCCAGCCGCGTCCGTAATCCGCATCCGCCCGTTCTTCGCTGACCAGCCCGCGCGCCACGTCGCGGGCGATGGCCTGCGGATCGCGCTGGCCGGGCGGGCCGTAGCCGCCTCCGCCGGGTGTTTCGAGCCGCACGCGCTGGCCGCGTTTCAAGGCGATGCCGACGATCTTGGAGGCGAGCGGCGGCGTGTGGAACCCGTCATCCTGCTCGTAGCTGAAACGGTTGAGCGCCGCCTCGCCCCCGCCCGCGACGCCCTTGGGCGCAAAGCGCCCGCGTTCGCCGAAGAGGAAGGCCTCGGCGCTCTCCTCCAGCAATTCGATCTCGTAGATCGCCCCCATGCCGCCACGATGGCACCCCGCGCCGGCGCTGTCGGGGCGAAGCGCCCATTGCCGGAAGGCGACCGGATAGGCCGCTTCGAGGATTTCCGCCGGCGGGATCGTCGCGGTCGAGATCGGCGCATTGCCGTGGTTGAGCCCGTCACCCTCCGGCGTGCCGCCATGGCCGCCGCCATAGAAGCTGAACATCACCCAGCGCCGCCCGTCGCCGCGATGCCCGGCAATGGAGAGCGCGTTGATCGTGCCATAGGCATTGGCGACGACCCGCTCCGGCGCGGCTTGCGCGGCGGCGGCGAAGATCACGTCGATCATGCGCAGGATCGTCTCGGTATAGCCCCCCGTCGGTGCGGGGAATTCCGCCGCGAGGATCGAGCCCTGCGGGATGGTGATGTCGAGCGGGCGCATCACCCCGGCATTGGCGGGCAGATCGGGGAAGATATGCTTGATCGCCACATAGACGCAGGCGATGGCAGTGCCTTCCGAGATGTTGATCGGCCCCGCCGCAGCCGGCGCGGAGCCGGTGAAATCGAGGCTCAGCCGATCGCCGGCGATCTCCAGCGAGACGCGGATCGGCAGGGCCGTGTCGTCGATCCCGTCATTGTCGAGGAAGTCTTCCGCCTCCCAGCGCCCGTCGGGGAGGTTTTCGACCTCCGCGCGCATCAGCGTCTCGGCCCGGTCGCTGAGCGCGGTGAGCGCGGCGCGCACCGTCCCGGCGCCGTATTCGGCAAGCAGCGCATCGAGGCGCTTCACGCCGAGATCGAGGGCGTTGATCTGGCCGTTGAGATCACCCGAGGCCGATTGCGGCAGGCGGGTATTGCGCATCAGGATGTCGATCACGTCCTGCTGCATCACGCCGGCGCGGGCGAGCTTCACCGGCGGCAGCACGAAGGCCTCCTGGAAGGCCTCGCGGGCAGAGGGGTTGTAATTGCCCGGCACCGCACCGCCGACATCATGCCAGTGCCCCACCGAGGCGAGGTAGCAGAACAATTCGCCTTCATGGAAATACGGGCGCACCAGCCGCATGTCGGAGAGATGCGTCCCGCCCAGATGCGCATCGTTGAAGATGTAGATGTCGCCATCCGCGAGATCGCCGTCACGCGCCGCCTTGTCGATCACGGCCTTTACCGCGAAAGCCATGACGCCGACGAAGATCGGCAGGCCGGATTTGCCCTGCACCAGGGTGTCGCCGGTGGCCGCATGATAGATGCCGTGGGAGGCGTCATGCGCCTCGGCGATGATCGGGTTGAAGGCCGAGCGGAACAAAGTCGCATCCATCTCGTCGGCAATCTGCTCCATGCGCCCGGCCAGAACCGCGAGCGTGATCGGATCGATATCGCGGCTCATGCGCCCGCTCCCCTGCCCTGACGCGCGACCACTTCCGCGATGTCGTTCCAGACCTGCTGGCGGGTGATCCGCCCCTCGGTAATCTCGAACCGGTCGATGAAGCGGATCCCGGAAAACGCCTCGCCATCCGGCCATTCGCCGTTGAGCGTGCCGAAGCAATAGACGATCGCGACATCGCCGCCCGGCACCGCGTCGAAACGCTCGTAGGTCTTCCGGACGAAACGGTAGCGGGGCCCGGCGAAGGCGACGAGCTCTTCGAGCGTGGTCATGCGCGCATCGCCGGGAAACACCATCTCGAAGCCTTCGCCGAGATAGCCCTTCGCCCGATCGAGATCGCGTGCCTCCATGGCGGCGAGGAAATCATGGACGATCCGGGCCGGATCGGGGCGCGGCGGGCCAGGGCTGCGATGCTCGCCGCCGCGCAGGTAGTTCTCGCGCGCCACCTCGTCGATGATCACGGTGACGGCTTCCGCCGGTGCGGCGACGACGGAACGCACCGCATCGGTCGTCGCCCGGCCCAGACGCCGGCGCGTATCCGCGTCATAGCCTTCGAGCACGGTCACGGTCACAATCGGCATGGCTGTCTCCCTCGTCACCGCTGGCGGCGCTTCGTCTTGTATGTTTTATAATACAGATCATTCCGCGATAAAAAAGACATTTTACGCAAGCCGGATGATACAAGATGCTTGCATTCTTGCTTTTGCCGGATACCATATCCCTCATAAAACCCATGCCTGACAGGCGAGCGCGAGGGTGACCAGGTGGAGCAGGCAGCGACGATTCTCACGCCGGATGGCGGCAAGGCGCAGCGGGTCTACCTGCTCCTGCGCGACGAGATCGTCAGCGGCACCCATGCTGCCGGTGCGGCTCTGCCGGGCGAGTTCAAGCTCGCCGAGCGCTTCGGCGTTTCCCGCGTCACCATCCGCCGCGCCCTCGACGGGCTGGTGGCGGACGGGCTGGTGGAGCGTCGTGCGGGCAGCGGCACGATCGTGCGCGCGCAGAAAGCCCATCAGGCGATCACTGCGGATTTCGCCACGCTGATGCCGCAGGTCGTGGCCATGGGCCAGGCGACGACGGCGCGGCTTCTCGCCTTCTCCTATTGCACGCCGCCGCCCGCTATCGCCGAGGCGCTGCACCTGGGGCCGCAGGAGCGGGTCCAGCGGGCCGTGCGCGTGCGCATGATGGAGGGCGCGCCGTTTTCGCATCTCACCACCCATGTCCCCGAGGATGTGGCGCAGAATTATTCCGAGGCCGATCTCGCCACCACGCCGCTGTTTCGCCTGCTGGAGCGCTCCGGCGTGCGCGTCGATCACGCGACGCAGTCGATCTCGGCGACCCTCGCCACGCCGGATGTCGCCGAGGCGCTCGACGTCGCCACCGGCGCCGCGCTGATCGCGCTCACCCGCGTCGTGCATGATGCGCAGGGTCTCGGCGTCGAACATCTGAGCGCGCTCTACCGGCCCGATCGCTACCGCCTGGAAATGACGCTCGACCGGGTCGGCGAACCCGGCGCGCGCCGCTGGCTGCCTGTCAGCACGCCGCAACAGGGGGCAAGCGCTGCCGGCAAGGGATCGGCGGAAAAGGGATCGGCGCAAAAGGGGGAGGCTGCCGAATGAGCGCGCCGCTGACCCTGTTCGACAAGATCTGGCAGGCGCATGAAATCCATGCCCGCGAGGACGGCGCATCGCTGCTCTTCGTCGATCGGCATTTCGTGCACGAGGGCTCCCACCACGCCTTCCGCAAGCTGGCCGAGCGGGGCCAGGGCGTGGCGCAGCCGGATCTGACCTTCGGGGTGGCCGATCATTACGTTCCCACGCGCGGGCGCGGCAAGGATCACGCCGCGACGACCATCGCCGATCCCGCCATCGCGCGCATGGTCTCGACGCTGGAGGAAAATGCCGGCAAGCACGGTTTCCGGCTGTTCGGGCTCGACGATCCGCGCCAGGGCATCGTGCATGTGGTGGGGCCGGAACAGGGGCTGACCCTGCCGGGTCTCGTGATCAATTGCGGCGACAGCCATACCTCCACCCATGGCGCCTTCGGTGCGTTCGGCTTCGGCATCGGCGCGACGGAAGTCGCCCATGTGCTCGCCACCCAGACGATCTGGCAGAAGAAGCCCGCGCGCATGCGCATCCGCTTCGAGGGCAAGCTGGCGCCGGGCGTCGCGGCCAAGGACATGGCACTGGCCTGGATCGCGCGGCTCGGCACCGATGGCGGGCGCGGCGCGGCGATCGAATATGCCGGCTCCGCTGTCCGCGCGCTCTCCATGGAAGGCCGCATGACCCTGTGCAACCTCTCCATCGAGGGCGGTGCGCGCTGCGGCATGGTGGCGCCGGATGCCACCACCTTCGCCTATCTGGAAGACCGCCCCTTCGCTCCGCAGGGCACGGCGCGCGAACAGGCGCTCGCGGATTGGGCCGAACTCGTCTCCGATCCCGATGCGACCTTCGAACGCGAAGTGGTGATCGATGCGCAGGACATCGCCCCGATCGTCACCTGGGGCACCAGCCCCGAGGATGCGCTTCCGATCACGGAATCGGTGCCTGATCCGGCGCGGGCGGGTTCCGCATCTGAGGCGGAGCGTATCCGCGCAGCACTCGATTACATGGATCTGCGCCCGGGCATGAAACTGTCCGAGATCGCCGTCGATCAGGTCTTCATCGGCTCCTGCACCAATGCCCGGATCGAGGATCTGCGCGCGGCAGCCGCCGTGCTGGCGGGGCGCCGGGCGCAGGTTCCCGGGCTGGTCTCGCCGGGTTCGAGCCTCGTCAAGGCGCAGGCCGAAGCGGAAGGGCTCGACCGGATCTTCACAGAGGCCGGGCTCGAATGGGTCGCGGCGGGGTGTTCGATGTGCGTGGGCATGAACGGCGATATCGTCGCGCCCGGCAAGCGCTGCGCCTCCACCACCAACCGCAATTTCCGCGGTCGTCAGGGGCCGGGCGCGCGCACGCATCTGATGTCGCCGATCATGGTCGCCGCTGCCGCCGTGACCGGGCATCTCGCCGATGTGCGGCCGATGCTCGCAGGGAGGCTGTGATGGCGGGATGGACACGGCATCAGGGCCTCGGCGTCGGGCTGCCCTTCGAGAATATCGATACCGACCAGCTCATCCCCGCGCGCTTCATGTCGGCGCCGCGCTCGGAGGGCTACGGCAAGTTCCTGCTGCACGATCTGCGCCACGATGGCGATGGGGCGGCGATCCCGGATTTCCCGCTCGACGACCCTGCCGCGACGGGCGCCTCGATCCTCGTCGCGCGGCGCAATTTCGGCGGGGGCTCCTCGCGGGAGGCGGCGGTCTATGCGCTGGTCGATGGCGGCTTTCGCGTGGTGATCGCCCCGAGCTTCGGCGATATCTTCGCCGGCAATGCGGTCAATAACGGGCTCCTGCCCGCCCGCGTCACCGAGGCGGATGCGGATGCGCTGCTGGCGGCGATGCCGGGCGATCTCGCGATTGATCTGGATCGCTGCACCGTCACGGCGGGCAATGTGGTGATCGATTTCGAGATCGATCCCGTCTGGCGCACCAAGCTGATCAATGGCTGGGACGATATCGATCTCACCCGCGCCCATGAACGCGAGATCAGGGATTTCATCGCGGCGCGGCGCGCAGCCCGGCCCTGGGCCTGGCCGCGCGAGGTGGGTGCGTGAGGGGATTTCGACCGGGGCCACGGCTCCGGCGCGAACGGGGAGCGCGATGGGCGCGCTCCTCATCAAGAACGGGGCGCAAAGCCCCTGACTGGGAGTAGACCATGAAACACGTTCTTGCAGGCGCCGCCGTCGGTATGGCCGCGCTGATGACTTCCGGAGCCATGGCCGAGCAGCGCATCAGCGCCGTGCACGCCTTTCCCGAAACCCTGATCTACACGCAGAGCTTCCTCTCCTTCGTCGACATGGTCAACGAGCGCGGCGAGGGCGTGATCCAGATCGACGTGCGCGGCGGTCCCGAGGCGATCGGCATGTTCCAGCAGGCCGATGCGGTGCGCGACGGCATCGTCGACATGGCCTATTCGCCCGGCAGCTTCTATGCCGGCGCCTTCCCCGAGCGCGATGCGCTGGTGGCTTCCAACGTCACCGCGATCGAGGCGCGCGAGAATGGCGGCATCGACCTGATCAACGAGATCCATCAGGAAAAGATGGGCGTCTATTATCTCGGCTGGTTCGATTCGGGCGTGACCTACAACCTGTGGACCGTCAACGAGCCCGCGCTCGATGCCGACGGCAATCTCGACGTCTCGGGCATCCGCCTGCGCGGCAACCCGGTCTACAATGCCTTCTTCACCAATTATCTCGGCGCGCAGGTGATCGACATCCAGACCACGGATGTCTATTCGGCGCTGGAGCGCGGCATTGTCGATGCCACGGGCTGGACCCAGATCGGCCTCGTCGATCTGCGCTGGGACGAGTTCCTGAACTACCGCATCGAGCCCTCCTTCTTCTCCACCGATCTCGGCGTGATCGTCAATCTGGAGAGCTGGAACGCGCTCACCCCGGAAGCGCAGGAGATCCTGCAACAGGCGGCGATCGATCACGAGCGCGCCAGCGTCGAGGCCCTGCGCGCACAGCGCGACGAGGATTTCGAGATCCTCGAGGAGCGCGGCATGACGACCTTCTCGCTCGAGGGCGACGCAGCCGCGCGCTATCTCGAAGCGGCCCGCGAGGAGACCTGGGCGCGCATGCGTGAGCAGATGGAGCAGCATCCGATGGGGCTCACCCATTACGACACGCTGATCGAGCGTTTCTACGATCTCGAAGCGGCGCAGTGAGCCGAACCGAACGCGACCGCCGGGCGCCTGTCGTGCCCGGCGGTTTTCCCTGACGGATCTTCGAGGTGTGTTTCATGTCAGGCGCCTTGCGATGGGTCGTGCGCGGCTATGATGCTTTCGTCACGCTGATGGCGCTCGTGGCCGCCGCCATGCTCACATGGCTGATGATCTCGATCATCATCAGCGTCGGCATGCGCAATCTCGGCATGCAGCCGATGGCCTGGCTGTTCACCTCCTCCGAATACGCGCTCCTCTACATGACCATGCTCGGCGCGCCCTGGCTGGTGCGGCGCAAGGGGCATGTCCATATCGAACTCGTCACCGCCGCCCTGCCGCCGAAGCTGCGGCGGGCCCTGAGCCGGCTGGTCGCCTTCGCCTGCGTCGTCGTCTGCGCGATCCTCACCTGGAAGGGGATCGATCTCGTCCAGCTCAATCTCGCGCGCAACGATTTCGACGTGCGCGCCTATTTCTACCCGCGCTGGCTTCTGACCATCGCCTTTCCGATCAGTTTCGGCCTGATGGCCGTGGAATTCGCGCGGTTCGCCTTCGGGCGTGAATTGCTGCATTCCGGCGAAGCGGGGATCCACGAATAATGGAATGGTACGAGGCGCTCGCCCTGCTGCTGGGCACGATCATGCTGCTGATGGCGCTCGGAATGCCGGTGGCGCTCGCCTTCCTGGCCGCGAACATCTTCGGCGCCTGGATCTTCATGGGCGGCGAGCGCGGCGTCATCCAGCTGCTCAATAACGGGCTGGGGGCGCTGACCTCCTTCGCGCTGGTGCCGATCCCGCTGTTTCTCCTGATGGGCGAGGTGTTCTTCCATACCGGACTCGGCCGGCGCATGTTCAACGCCATCGACGGCCTGCTCGGCCGCCTGCCCGGGCGCCTGTCCTATGTGACGGTGCTGGGCGGGACGGGTTTTGCCACCCTGTCGGGATCATCGATGGGCGCCACCGCCCTGCTCGGCTCGCTGATGGTGCCGGAGATGAACCGGCGCGGCTACAAAAACAACATGTCGATCGGGCCGATCCTCGGCACGGGCGGGCTCGCCATCATCATCCCGCCCTCGGCCCTCGCGGTGCTGCTGGCGACCCTGGCCAAGATCGATATCGGTGCGCTGCTGATCGCGGGAATCGTGCCCGGCCTCCTGCTCGCGAGCCTCTATCTGGCGACGATCTGGATCCAGACGAAGATAGACCCCAGCGCCGCGCCGCCCTATGAGGTGGCACCCCTGACCGGGCGCGAGAAGCTTGTGCTGATCGCCCGCGACATCCTCCCCATGGTCGGCGTGATGATCGCGATCGTCGCGATGATGATGGGCGGGATCGCCACGCCTTCCGAGGCGGCGGCCTTCGGTGCGCTCGGCGTGATGATCCTCGCCGCCATCTTCCGCTGCCTGACCTGGGAGGCCTTGAAGAAATCGATCGAGGGCGCGCTCAAGGTCACGCTGATGGCCTATCTGATCGTCTTCGGCTCGGCCACCTTCAGCCAGCTCATGGCGTTTTCCGGCGCCTCGCGCGGGCTGATCAACTGGGCGACGGGCTTCGATCTCGACCCGGTCTTCATGCTCCTGGCGATGTTTGCGGTGCTGCTGGTGCTGGGCATGTTCATGGAGCAGATCTCGATGATGCTGCTGACCGTGCCGATCTTCTTCCCGCTGGCGCTGAGCCTCGGCTACGATCCGATCTGGTTCGCGCTGATCATGCTGCTCGCGCTGGAGATCAGCTTCACCACCCCGCCTTTCGGGCTGCTGCTCTTCGTGATGAAGGGCGTCGCGCCGGCGGGCACGACCATGCGCGACATCTATCTCGCGGCGATCCCCTTCATCTTCTGCTCGCTGATCCTGGTCGGCCTGCTGATCCTGTTCCCGTGGATCGCGCTGTGGCTGCCGCGAGGTTTCTAGCGGGAGGTGGCGCAGCGGGGATTGCACGATCCGACCGGCGCAAATGTGCCTTTCCGTTTGATGCCACGCGGATCAGAATGGTGCGACCGGTCGATCATGGCCGCTGACGGGGCATCGGGCGAGCCAGGAATGAGCGTACAAGCTTCACGACCGGACGATCTGAACAAGGCCGTGCTCTACATGGTCTTCGCCGCGTCGCTGATTCCGATGCTGAATGCCAGCGCGAAATACCTGACCGATGATTACAGCGTGCTGCAGATCACCTGGGCACGCTATGCCGGGCATTTCGTCTACATGCTGATGGTGTTCGTGCCCTATCGCGGGCTCGCGCTTTTGCGCTCGCGGCAGATCCCGCTTCAGCTCCTGCGCTCCAGCCTGCTCTGCATGGCGACGCTGATCTACATCACCGCGCTCGCCTTCGTGCCGCTGACCACCGCTGCGGCGATCAGCTTCACCG
>PXAW01000467.1 GCA_003567055.1 Hyphomicrobiales bacterium | reverse complement strand
TGGCCGAGAACATGCTCGAGGTGCTGGCGCGCATGCTGGGCGGCTCGCCGCGCGGGATGGGGCTGTCGGTGCTCGCATTCTCCGCCATGATCGCGGCTGCGACCGGCATCATCGGCGCCACCGTCGTGATGCTGGTCCTGGTGGCGCTCAAGCCGATGATGGATGCCGGGATCCCGGCGCGGCGGGCCTCGGGGCTGATCTGCGCCTCGGGCACGCTCGGCCAGATCATCCCGCCCTCGATCCTGCTGGTGCTGCTGGGAGACCAGATCGGCAATACCTATCTCGAAGCGCAGCAGCGCGCGGGCAATTTCGCACCGATGCCGGTCTCGGTCGGCGATCTGTTTGCAGGCGCGCTCATTCCCGGGCTGATGCTGGTGGCGCTCTACGGGCTGTATCTCGCATTCGTGCTGCGCCCGGCCAAAGGGTCGATCGCATTGCCGAAGGGCGAACCGGTCACCTGGACGGAGGTGATCTTCACCTTCCTGCCGCCGATGCTGCTGATCGTCTCGGTGCTCGGCTCGATCCTGGCCGGCGTGGCGACGGCAACCGAAGCGGCGGGGCTCGGGGCCATCGGCGCGATGCTGCTTGCTGCCTGGCAGGGGCTGCGTTTCCCGATCGAGCGCTGGCTCGTCGCCGGCGCCGGCATCGCCGCCTTCGCCCTCGTCGCCCTGCGCATGCTGGGGATGGGGCGTGCGTCTCTGGATACACCTGCCGGCATGCTCGCGCTCGCCGGCGCCATCGTGATCGCGCTGGGCGTACTGATCGCCGCCACGCGGCTATGGGGGCGCGGGGCGCTGCAAGGCGCGCTCGGGGATACGATGAAGATTTCCGGCATGGTCTTCGGCATCGTCATCGCCGCCTCGATGCTCGCCCTCGTCTTCCGCGGCTTCGGCGGGGACCGGATGGTCGTCCAGTTGATGAGCGGGCTGCCCGGCGGTCAGTGGGGTGCGCTCCTCCTGATCATGGTGCTGGTCTTCATCCTCGGCTTCATTCTGGAGGCGATCGAGATCATCTACATCGTCGTGCCGCTGCTCGGCCCGGCGATTCTGGGCACGGATATCTCGCCGGTCTGGTTCGCGGTGCTGCTCGCCATGAACCTGCAGACGAGCTTCCTGACACCGCCTTTCGGTTTCGCGCTGTTCTATTTCCGCTCGGTCGCACCGCGATCGATCACCACTGTCGATATTTATCGCGGAGTCATACCTTTCGTCTTGCTGCAACTCGTCGCTCTGGGCATCCTGCTGGCAGTGCCCGAGCTGGCGACATGGTTGCCGGGGGTCATCTTCGGATGAAAAGTGTCGCCTTCGAATGAAGGCCGGCGCAACCGGCTTCGGGCGAAGGCAACGAGCGCCGCCACCAGGCGGCAGAATGTCAATGATCCAGAGGGAGGATCTTTTTATGAAACGCAGAACGTTCCTGATGGGCGGCGCCGCCGCCGCCACGGCCACCACACTTGCCGCTCCGGCCATCGCCAGCGGTCGCGTACAGTGGGACATCGCCTCGTCCTTCCCGGCCGCCGCGCCGGGCGTCGGCACCAACGTCACCCGCTACGCCGAACTGGTGAAGCTGATGTCTGACGGGCGCATGGAGCTCACCGTCTACGGCGCCGGCGAACTGGTGCCGCCGCTCGATGTCGAGGATGCCGCGCAGGCGGGTACCGTGCCGGTCGTCCACGGCCCTCCCTATTACGCCGCCGGCCGCGAAGCGGCGCTGCACTGGTTCACCGGCGTGCCGTTCGGCATGACCTCGAACGAGCATTTCGCCTGGCTGAAATGGGGCGGCGGGCAGGAGCTGTTCGACGACATCTATGCCGAGCGTAACCTCAAGCCCTTCTATTCCGGCAATTCCAACACCCAGTCCGGTGGCTGGTTCAAGGAGCGCCTGAACAGCGTCGAGGATCTCGATGGACTCAACATGCGCATTGCCGGCCTCGGTGCCGACATGATGCGCAAGCTCGGGGTCAATGCCGTGCTGATGCCCGCCGGCGAGATCTTCCAGGCGCTGCAATCGGGTGCGATTGATGCAGCGGAATGGGTCGGCCCCATGCTCGACCAGGCCTTCGGCCTGCAGCGCATCACCAATCTGTGCTACATGCCCGCCTATGCCGAGCCGGGCGCAGCCGTCGCCGTCGTCTTCAACCAGGACGCCTTCGCCGAGCTCCCCGACGATCTCAAGGCGATCTGCGAGGCCGCAGCCTACGCAGCCGCACTCGAGATGCACGCGCAGTTCGACTATTTCAACGCCCAGGCCACCCGCGAACTGGAAGAAGCCGGCGTCGAATTCCTGCCCTGGCCGGAGGACATCACCATCGCCCAGCGCGAGGCCTGGAACGAAGTCCGCGAGGAACTGCGCGCCGAGCACGGCAATGTCGCGCGGGTTCTGGAAAGCTACGAGCCGTATCTGGAAAAAGCCCGTGAATTCAGCGGCCTGATGACCGAGCCGATGCTCGCGGCGCGTCGCGGCTGATACCGCGCGCGATACCATAGCAAAACGAAAGACGGCCCCGGGCTTCTCCGGGGCCGTTTTCATGAAAATGGTCGCGCGTTCAGCCTTCAAGCTCCTCGCGCAGCATCTCGAGCTCGAGCCACTGCTCCTCCGCCTGGTTGAGCGCGAGCTGCAATTCACCCAGTTTCGCTGTAGCCGCTTCGAAACGCGCGGGATCACGGGTGAACAGCTCGGGATCGTCCATCACCGCCTGCACCTTCGCAATCTGCGCTTCGAGATCGGCCATCCGCCCGGGCAGGGTTTCGAGCGCATGCTTTTCCTTGAACGAAAGCCGGCGCTTGCGGGCCTCGCCGCCGGATGAGGCGGATTTCGCAGCGCTCTTTTCGGCATCCTTGCCGCCCTTGCGCGCGCCGGAATTCACCCCCGTCGCCACACCACCAT
>PXAW01000186.1 GCA_003567055.1 Hyphomicrobiales bacterium | reverse complement strand
GGCGCGCCGGCGCGAAACCTGGCTCGACGAGAGCCGTCCGCTCGGCAGCGGCATCGGCTCGATCCTGCGCAGCATGTTCGGTTCGCGCAAGACGGCGCCTGTGGAGAGCACCCAGCGCATGGCCTTCGGCGACGAGATCGTTTGCAGCGAGGAGGCGCAATGGCTCAAGGGGCGCATCCGGCGCAACGGCAAGATCTGCAGCGCACAGCGCGAGTTCCTGCATTTCCTCGCGCGCGAGGCGCGCCATATCGATCCGATGCTCGACCGGCTGATCGCGGAGGCGCGCGCTGCCGAAATCGCGGCCTGACCCACGCAGCGTTGTCGCGCGGGGGTGGTCAGATCGTCTCGAACCTGCTTGATTGTGCCCGCGCGACGCGCAGCCCGCCAACGAGCAGACGGATCGATCGATGAGCAAGCAGAACACGGCCCAAAGTGCCACGCGCGACAATGCGGACCATGCCGACATCGCCGCCTTGCCCTTCGAAAAGGCGCTGGCCGAGCTCGAGGAAATCGTGCGCCAGCTCGAACAGGGCAATGTGGCGCTGGCCGATTCGATTCGCATCTATGAGCGCGGCGAGCAGCTCAAGGCGCATTGTGACGCGCTTCTGAAACAGGCCGAGGCGCGTATCGAAAAGATCAATCTCGGTGCTGGAAATGCGCCCTCCGGGACGAGCGCGTTCGATCCGGACAGCTGATCACTCTTTCGATTCCCCGTCCCCGCTTTGGGGTATGCCGCTCTCCTCCGGGATGTCGGAGGCCAGATCCGAAACATCCTCGTCGGTAGGGCGCGCGCTGTCGCGCCGCCGCGCCGCCTCGGCGGCAAGCGCCTTGCGCTCATCGGGATTCTGGCGTGCCAGACGGAAGGGCGGGGCGGTGCCGCCCTTGTCCTCGCCGGCATAGAGGGTGAGATGCGGGAACGGGATCTCGATGCCGCGCTCGTCGAAGACCTCCTTCACCATCTCGTTATAGGCGCGCCCGATCGCCCATTGCTGGCCGGGCTTGGTCTTGATGCGCCCGCGGACCATCACCGAGCTGTCGGCGAGTTCGGTCACGCCGAACATTTCGAACGGGCCGATGATGTTCTCGCCGAGCTCTTCGCGGGCCACCAGCCTGTCGTAAGCCTCGTGCATGGCGGCCTTCACCTCGGCGATGTTTTCCCGATAGGCGACGCCGATATCGGCCACATGATAGGAGAAGTTCCGCATCATGTTGGAGACCATGTCGACGCTCGAGAAGGGGATCACGTGGTAGACTCCGTTCAGATCGCGCATCGAGACCGAGCGGATGGTGAGGCGTTCGACGACGCCCGAGATGCCGCCCGCCGTGACGACATCGCCCTCGTTCATGGCGTTTTCCAGCTGGATGAACACACCGGTGATCACATCCTGCACCAGTTTCTGCGCACCAAAGCCGACGGCGAGGCCGATCACACCGGCACCGGCGAGAAGCGGGCCGATATTCACGCCGATTTCGGAGAGCATCATGATTGCCACCACAACGCTCAGCGTCACGGTGAAGGCGTTGCGAAACAGCGCCAGCAGCGTGCGCTCGCGCGCCGTCGGTACCGTGCCGAAATCCGGATTGAGCCGGTATTCGATCCAGGACGAGACGACCATGTAGAGCGCGAAACCGACCGTCAGGATCAGGGCGGCTGAAATCAGCGAGGTGGTGATCACCGCCCCGGTCCCGGTGGTCACCCAGCCCACGAAATCGAACAGATCCCAGGCATTGGCGATCGCGACGGCGACACCGAGCAGCACCGCGATCCGCAGGCCGTAGAGAACCTTCGGCACGAAGGCGTTCAGCCGTTCTTCGAGCAGGGGCAGGCGTTGCTTGATATCGTCCGACAAACGCATGCCGCCGGAGATTACCCGCGAGATCAGGCTGAAGACCACCATTCCGACGAGGATGGCGATGATGCTCTGGGCGGTCGAGGCCGCCATCAGATTGATCGCGGTATGCGGATGGGCGACCCAGACCATGAAGAAGGTCACGAGATAGAGGATCGCCACCATGTGCCAGATCTGGGCGAGGCCCTGTGACAGGCGCCCGACCGTATCGGTCTCTCCGCGCGCCACGCGGCGCTTGAGCAGCGTGGCGACGTCGTTCTTATTCTGCAGCACGAGCACGATGCCGATCACGCAGGCGGTGAAGACGGCAAGCGTGCGGATCGCATCCCCCGATGCAGTGGTGAGGTTCCAGGTCACGATGGGTGCCACGAACAGGAAGGCGTAGACGATCAGGCTGATCAGCCGCGACAGCCAGAAATACCAGTAATGCGCCGTGGTATCGCTCAGCGGCACCAGCCGCAGGGTGTCCTTGCGCGGCATCAGGAGCGCGCGCATCGCGACCTTGATCCCCTCGGCGACGAGGAAGGCATTGAGAAACAGCGTCTGGTTCAGGGCCATGATCTGGTTGGTGGCGAGCTGCATCGACAAGGTATGACCGATCAGCCAGGCCAGGGCCACCGTCCCGGTATCGAAGGCGATCGCACCCAGCGCGAGGGGAGCGCGCCGCAGGATCGGGCGCGATTCGGCCCGTGTGGCGAGCCGCACCCGGGCGCGATCGGAGACCAGCCGCAGGAGCCAATAGGCGAAGAGCGTGCCCGCGATCACCATGAACAGCGTGCCCAGAAGGCGCGTCAGCAGGCTGAGATCCGCCGTGGTCGTATCGCGCCACAGCGCTGCGACCGAATCGGTGAAGTTGCCCGCCACGAGGAATATGCCGGAGATGTTCTCGGCGACGGCCCGCGTCTGCTCCGCCACCTGACGTGCGAAAGGAACGTGTTCCGGCTCGGGCTCGACGACCGGCGCCGTGCTGCCGCGCAGGCGTTCGATCAGCTGCGCGCGTGCGTCATCATCCTCGAGCAGCTCGATCAGGGCCTGCGTCTGCTG
>PXAW01000425.1 GCA_003567055.1 Hyphomicrobiales bacterium | reverse complement strand
CCGGCCCAGCATCCGAAGTCCTGGTACGGCGCCGAGTATCACGCCTGGCTGCAGCAGCAGTATCTCGGCACCGGCATCGAGGACTTTCTCGCCCGGAAGCGGATCGTCTTTGTCGACTCGATCACCGACCTGACGCGGCAGGCCATGGCCTATGCCCGCCAGCAGCCGGAGGCCTACTCCGAGCGGACCGGGAAGCCCGATGTCCGCGGCGCCTACGGGCTCCTGGGCCGCGAGGTGATCCAGGCACTGAAGCACCTCCAGCATGCCCGCGGCAAGACGGTGATCTTCGTCGGCGTGCTCGAGAAGGTCACCGACGAGTTCGGCACGACGACATGGCAGCCGCAGATGGAAGGCACGAAAGCCGGGCGCGAGCTGCCGGGCATCGTCGATCAGGTGGTCTCCATGCAGCTCTTCGGCCGCGACGCCAAGGGCGAATGGACCCTGGAGGAGACCTCCGCCGAGCGCCGCCTCGTCTGTCGCTCCGGCAACCCCTGGGGTCTTCCCGCCAAGGACCGCTCCGGCCGGCTCGATGTGACCGAGGCGCCCGATCTCGGCGCGCTGATCGCGAAGATCGACGGCCGCGCCCCCGCACACCCCGCCACCACTTCCTGATCCAGACGCAAAGGACAGATCCATGAGCTACGATCTCAACGACGCCCAGCCGCAGATGGCCCCCATCGGCGAGCTGATCCCCGACGGCACTTTCGCCAAGGTCCGCCTGACCGTGCGCCCCGGCGGCGTCGACGGCGCCACGCCGATGGACGCGAAGCTTCTGAAGGCCTCGCAGTCGAGCGACGCGAAGATGCTGGACTGCGAGTTCACCATCCTCGAGGGCCCGCATGCCCGGCGGAAGTTCTGGCAAAGCTTCACCGTGGCGGGCGGCAAGCTCGACGAGAAGGGCCAGTCGATCGGCTGGAAGATCTCGAAATCCACCTTTCGGGCGATGGTCGACAGCGCTCTCGGGCTCGATCCCAGGGACGAAAGCCCCGACGCCAAGGCGAAGCGGGTGCTGCCCGGGCTCAAGCATCTCGACGGCATCGTGTTCGCCGCCCGGATCATGGTGGAGCCCGCCTCCAACCCGCAATACCGCGACCAGAACCGGATCGCGAATGTCGTTCTGCCCGACGAGCCGCAGCATGGGGCGGTCATGCGCGGTGAAACCGTGCCCCCCGAGCCCGTCAATGCGCCGCCGCGCAAGGCCGCGAGCGCGCCGGCACCGGGCTGGCAGGCGCCCACGCCGGCATGGGGCGCGCAACCGCAAGCGCCGTCCGCGGCCCCGGCCTGGGGTGCGCAGGCGCCGGCTCCGCAGCAGCCCCCCCAGCAACCGCCCGCCCAGCAGCCGCCCGCGTCCCCGCCGTCCGCGCCGGGCGGAGCGCCGGCGACCGGCATGCCCGCCTGGCTCAATGGGTAAGGCGCGGTCGGCAGCGCGGCGGCGGAGGTCCGGTCGGCCTTCGCCGCGGCCCGAGGCCCGGCGCGATCCTGCCGGCCCGATGACCCCGGATGAATGGCAGGCGCACGTGACGCGCGAGGCGGCACTGGAGATCGGACGATGGCTCGAGGCCCGAGGAAGACTGCACGCCCCCATCGCAAGCCTCAGCCTCGGCGACCTCGAAGCCATGGCCAGCAACGCGATCTCGCGCTGGATCGTGCTCCAGTCCGAAAAGCTCCAGAGGGCGGGTTGGCCGCCCGAGGACCCGATCGCGACCTTCTTGCTCGGGTAGCGCTCTGCGCCGTCTGCGCCCGCGAGGCGCGCGGCTTCGGCTACTGCCACGGCCTCCGCTGGGATCGCCACCCTTACCACCGCTTCTGCTCGCGCCGCTGTCAGGACGTGGGCAGCGCCATCGCCCAAAGGAATAACGGCATGATCGACAAGACCGCGCGCGAGGCCCGTGCGATCCGCGACGCGCGGACGCTCTTCGCCGAAGCGCTCACCGACCTCGGGCTTATGGAGCCCTTCTTCCACCGCAGCGCCGAGGACATCGACCGCCTGATCGAGGCGGCGGTCACCGGCTACATCGACAGCATGCAGGAGCA
Organism: Hyphomicrobiales bacterium; assembly: GCA_003567055.1. GTDB lineage: Bacteria > Pseudomonadota > Alphaproteobacteria > Rhizobiales > Beijerinckiaceae > Saliniramus. The sequence continues at coordinate 863 of PXAW01000425.1, read as the reverse complement.
GGCCGCGCGCAAGGAGCGCACCGGCACGGTCCTCGACGACCCGATCCCATTTTAGGAGCGCGGCGATGATCGACCTGAACGACGACACCCCGTCCTGCAGCTGGAAGCACCTGCTCGAGGCTGCCACCGAGAACGCCGTCACTGATTTCGAGATCGAGTTCTGCGACAGCCTCCGCGAGAAGCTCGCGCGGTTCGGCGACAGCACCCGGCTGACGGACGCGCAGTTCCACAAGCTGACCTGCATCGCGCAGGCCGGCGGGTTCTGGGAGCGCGAGCGATGATCGACCTGAACCATGGCTCGGGCTGCCTCTACGGCGCCGACGCGCCGCGCCCGCCCATTGCGGAAGCCGTGTCCACGGCCATCGACACGGCGCTGTCCGCGCGCAACCGCGCAGAGCGTCCGCGCACCTATGTCAGCTCCTCGGGTCTCGGCCGCGACTGCCTGCGCCAAATCCAGTATGATTTCCTTGCCGTGCCCAAGGATGAGGGCCAGAACTTCCCGCCGCGCATCCTGCGTATATTCGAGGCAGGCCACCGCGCCGAGGATATCGTTGCGGGCTGGTTCCGGATTGCCGGATTCGATTTGCGAACCGAAGGCGCAGGTGGTCGGCAGTTCGGCTTCAGCGCGCTTGGTGGGCGCTTCAAGGGCCATATTGACGGGTGTTTCGTCTCGGGCCCTGTTGCGATGGCCTATCCCGCGCTCTGGGAGAACAAGGCGCTCGGGGCCTCCAGCTGGAAGGATGTGGTCAAGCGCGGTGTCAGCATCGCGCGGCCCGTCTATGCGGCACAGATCGCGCTTTATCAGGCCTATATGGAGCTGCCCAATCCGGCCCTCTTCACCGCGCTTAATCGCGATACGATGG
>PXAW01000598.1 GCA_003567055.1 Hyphomicrobiales bacterium | reverse complement strand
CGCGCGGGAACGGCAAGATCGAAGCGGCACTCGCAGCGCTTGCGCGTGCGCATTCGCAAAACCCGGTCGATTTCGTGCTGATGAGCGGCGACATGACCGATTGTGGCCGCTCGACGGAATGGGCGGAGTTCTTCGCCATCCTCAACCGCTATCCGGCCCTGCGCGAACGCTGTCTGATGCTGCCGGGCAACCACGATCTCAACGTGGTCGACCGCTCGAATCCCGCGCGGCTGGAACTGCCGACGAGCATCGGCAAGAACCTGCGCCAGATGCGCGCGCTTTCGGCCATGGCGGCGGTGCAGGGGGATCGGGTGCTGGTGATGGACCAGCGCGCCGGGCGGTTTGCGCGTACGCTCAACACGGCGCTCGCGCCGCATCGCGAGACGATCGCGGCCTTCGCCGATACCGGGAGTTTCCGGCGTTCGATGCAGGTCTCCGAGATCTGGGACGAGGTCTTTCCGATGATCGTGCCGCCGCGCCCGGAAGACGGGCTCGGGGTGATCCTGCTCAATTCCAATGCGGAGGCCAATTTCTCCTTCACCAACGCGCTCGGGCTGGTGCCGTCCGAGCAGATGCGCGATCTTGCCATCGCGATGCGCCAGTTCCCCCGCGCGCGCTGGCTGATCGCGCTGCACCACCACCTCATCGAATATCCCAAACCCGTCTCCGCCTTCGCGGCGCGGATCGGCACCGCCCTGATCAATGGCAGCGCCTTCGTGCGCAAGATCAAGCCGCTCGGGCGGCGCGCCATCGCCATGCACGGGCACCGCCATATCGACTGGGTCGGCGCCTGTGGCGCGACGCGCATCATCTCGGCTCCCTCGCCGGTGATGAGCCCGATGGCGCAGCCCTATTTCTATATCCACCGCTTCGCTGCCGGCGCTGACGGCGATCTCTCCCTGCTCGAACCCGAACGGGTCAGCCTCGGCGAGGAAGCGCAGCCGCCGACCGTGGCCGCATCGTGATCAGGCGCTCCTGCGGTCGTGCTTGACCTGCCGCAAAGACTGCTTCGCCGGCTTCATATATACCTTGCCTCAACCATTGACGGTGCGGAACGGAGGGGCCCATGGGTGCGGATGACAGGCAGTACACGGATACGAAGCCTGAGGATCGGGCGCCCCATGCCGGCGCTCCGGAACCGGCTGCCGAGATTCCTGCTGTAGGGACTCCCGCTGCCGAGGCATCCGCTGATGCCGCGAAGACGGAGGAGGCCGTTTCCGCGAAGCACCGGCTCGCCGAGATGCGCCACGATCCCGAAGCCGTGCGTCATGCTTTCGAAAGCGGTGAATATCCTTATCGCACGCGCATGCGCAGATCGGTCTACGAAAAGAAAAAGGCCGCGCTGCAGGTCGAGCTGCTCAAGGCGCAGCGCTGGATCAAGGAGACCGGCCAGAAGGTCGTGATCCTCTTCGAGGGGCGCGACGCCGCCGGAAAGGGCGGCACCATCAAGCGATTCATGGAGCACCTCAATCCGCGCGGCGCCCGTATCGTCGCGCTGGAGAAGCCGAGCGAGGTCGAGCGCGGGCAATGGTATTTCCAGCGCTATATCGCGCATCTGCCCACCGCCGGCGAGATCGTCTTCTTCGATCGCTCCTGGTACAACCGCGCCGGTGTCGAGCGGGTGATGGATTTCTGTTCGCCGAACGAATATCTCGAATTCATGCGTCAGACGCCCGATCTGGAGCGCATGCTGGCACGCTCCGACATCCGTCTGTTCAAATACTGGTTCTCAGTCACCCGCGAGGAGCAGCGCAAGCGCTTCGATTCGCGCGGCAAGGATCCGCTCAAGCAATGGAAGCTGAGCCCGATCGATGTCGCGAGCCTCGACAAGTGGGACGATTATACGGAAGCCAAGGAGGCGATGTTCTTCTACACGGACACCGCCGATGCGCCCTGGACGGTGGTAAAATCCGACGACAAGAAGCGTGCCCGCCTCGAATGCATGCTGCATTTCCTCTCCGCCCTCGATTATCCGGGCAAGGATACCCGCCTCGTGCATGACCCGGATCCGCTGATCGTCGGATATGGCGGCCATGTGATCGGTCGCGATGCACATATTCTGGGCAAGAACCTGCATCCGTGAGCGCGTGATCCGCGCGCCGATTCCGGTATGTGTCTGTCGACCGATAGACACGTCCGCAGCGCTGGCGGATGTGCGCCGACGCGAATCCGCAACCGCTGGCAGTGATGCTGCAAGCGTGGCGGGCGCGAAAACACCAAAAAACCTCTGTGAAAAACCCAATCAGAAGTCGCCGCAGCGCAACAACATCGTGATTTCTCCCGGTTTTGCTCCGGAATCACTGTTTCGTGGCGCTTGACGGCGGCAAAATTGCGTGCACAGATGGAAGCGTTCGGAGCAAAAAAACAAAATACTCCGTGCAAGAAAAACGAAAAGTCGAGGAGGGGACGACAGAGATGGCATTTGTTGCCGGTTTCGGGATTATCGCTGTTTTCGCCGTGTGATCGCGGTATGCCATCTGCTCGCACGGCGTATCGCGCCGGGCGCAGGCGCTGCGATATCATGCGTGTTCGCGTTACCGATGATCGCGGGCAAGACAAGCCCGGCAAGCCTCTCTTCCGTTCTGTCCAATGCAATTCTGTCGATTCCGTGTAGCCGAGCATACACGGGAGCAGATTCTGGCGGGCGTACTGAATGGCTGAAGACTACATTCTCGAAACGCGGGACCTCACGAAGGAATTCAAGGGTTTCGCTGCGGTCGATGGGGTCACCCTAAAAGTGAAGCGTGGCTCGATCCACGCGCTGATAGGTCCCAACGGGGCCGGGAAGACCACGTGCTTCAATCTCATCACGAAGTTCCTGCCGCCGACGCGCGGAACCATTCTCTATAACGGTGCCGATATCACCTCGGCCAAATCCGCCGATATCGCGCGGCTCGGCATGG
>PXAW01000247.1 GCA_003567055.1 Hyphomicrobiales bacterium | reverse complement strand
GGCACCAGGGCCAGCACGATCAGCGCGAAACAGGCCACGATGAAGAACGGCAGCGCCATGCGAAAGACGCGGAAGGCGCTGACATTGGTCACGCTCGCCGCGACATAGAGCCCGATCCCGACGGGCGGCGTCAGAAGGCCGAGGATCAGGTTGATCGAGACCACGACGCCGAAATGCAGCGGGTCGATGCCATAAATTCCGGTGGCGATCGGCAGGAGGATCGGCACGACCATAATCAGCCCGGGAATCCCGTCGATCACCGTCCCGACGATCAGAAGCATCACCAGCACGAGCAGCATGAAGGCCATGGGCGTCGTCGCCACGTCCTGGATCCAGATCGCCGCCGTCTGCGGCACCTGCCCGAAGATCAGCACCCAGGAGAAGACCCCCGCCGCCGCCACGAGGAAGAGTACGAGCGCGGTGTTCAGCCCGGTGCGCAGGAGGATCGCGGGGAAGTCGGAGAGTTTCAGCGAGCGCGTGTAGAACAGCCCGATCAGCGTCGCGACCAGCGCGCCGATCGCGGCGCTCTCCGTCGGCGAGGCGATGCCGGCGAGGATGGTGCCGACGATGACGGCGGGGATGGCGAGCATGGGAAGCGCGCGCAGAAGCGCCCTGCCCCGCTCGCCCCAGCTCAAGCGTTCGCCGCGCGGATAATTGTAGCGCAGCCCCATCAGCGCGACGGTACCCAGAAACAGCCCCGTCATCAGCAGGCCGGGCAGGATGCCCGCGATCAGCATGTCGCGCACCGCGACCTGCGCGAGCACCGCATAGACCACGAAGACAATGGAGGGCGGGATGATCGGGCCGAGCAGGCCGCCGAAGGCGGTGACGCCGACCGCGAAGGCGCGGTCATAGCCCGCACGCTGCATTTCCGGCGCCATCACCTGGCTCATCATGGCGATCTGCGCCGTGGCCGAGCCGAGGATCGAGGCGACGAACATGTTCGCCAGAAGGTTCACATAGGCAAGCCCCCCGCGCACCGCCCCGATGAAGGCGGAAGCGAGCCGCACGAGGCGCGTGGTGATCCCGGCCCCGTTCATGATCTCGCCGATCAGGATGAAGAGCGGGATCGCCAGCAGACCGAAATTGTCGAGGCTCGAGAACAGCTTGAGCGGATAGGATTCGAGCAGGACGGCATTGCCGCTCGCCAGGATATAGGCGAAGGCGGCCAGGCACAGGACGAGGCCGATCGGCACGCCGATGACGAGCAGCGCGATGAAGACGAGCGGCGTGATCCCGGTCATGCCGCCCCCTCCCCGTTCGCATCGGCGACGGGCGGCTCGTCCGGCGGCGCGATCATGCCGGCATCCTCGGCGAGATTCGTCGCGGCATGGACCAGCGCAGTGAGCGCGAACCAGGGCATGACGAGAAAGAACCACGCCGCCGGCAGCCCCATCACCGGGGTCGTCTCGGTATAGATGAAGTTGAAGGTCGCGCCCTCGAAGCGGCGGATGTCGAAACCGGCTGCGGCGAGGCCGGCCGGATCGAACCAGAGCCAGCACATCCAGAGCAGGAGCCCCGCAAAGACGATCGCGGTGAGTGCGATCAGGATTCGCAGGAGCCGCACCACGCGCTCGGGCAGGATCTCGTGCAGCAGCGTCACGCTCGGCGCGGTGCGCAGGCGCAGCATCAGCGATGCGCCCACGAAACCGGCCATGATCATGCCGTAGACGGCCAGTTCATCCGCCCAGGCGATGGTGAAGCCCATGCTGCGCGCACCGACATTGGCCAGCACGAGCAGCGTGATCGCGGCGATCAGCGCCATCAGCAGCACACGGTCGATCGCCGCGAGCAGGCGCGAGACTTTGCCGATCGCCTCGAACATGGCCGTGCTCCGCACGATGCCGGTCACACCGGCGCCGGGAGCGGGTTATCGCCGCCCATCAGAAATCCGCCACGAGTTCGCGCAGGCGCGCGACATAGGGCGTACGCTCGGCCCATTCGGCATCCCAGCGTTCGACGATGTCGCCGAAGAATTCCGGGCCCACATCATCGGTGATGGTCAGCCCCTCGGCGTCGCGCAGGCGGGCGAGCTTGTCGTCTTCCTCCTCGACGAAACGGTCGATGGTGCGGTCGCAATGCAGCTGCACCGCCTCGCGCAGGATCTCCTGATCCTCCGGCGACAGGCGCGCCCAGACGCGGCCCGAGATCAGCGCGACCATGCCGAACATGTGGTGGTTTGTGACCATCATGTTGGGCGCATGCTCGTAATAGCGGAAATTGATGATCGACTCGAAATCCATGTCGATCGCGTCGATCTGCGCATTGGCGAGCGAATCATAGACCTGCGTCAGCGGCATCGGGGCCGGCGCCGCGCCCAGCATCTCGAAGAAGCCACGGATCGGCGGCGCGGGGGTGATGCGAAAACGCATGCCGGAGAGATCGGAAGCATCGTCGATGGGGTTGCGCGTCATCAGCTGGCGCATGCCCGTCATGGCATAGCAGACGCCGACCGTGCCGGTGGCGGACGGCAGGGTGTCGAGCATTTCGCGCGCGACGTCGCTGCGCAGCACCTTGGCCGCATCCGCGATATTCTCGACGAGGAAGGGCGCGTGCAGGGCCGAGATGTCGGGCGCCCGCGTCGTCACTTCCGCCGTGGTGAGCCAGGCCATGTCGAGCGCGCCGGTCTGCAATTGCTGGAGCATGGTGCTCTCGTTGCCGAGCTGGCCCGACGGGTAGATCGACAGGCTGAAGCGCCCGTCCGACATCTCCGCAAGCGTCTCGCCCAGCGCGGCGGCTTCCTGATTCCAGACATGGGCCGGCGGCGTGATCAGCCCGATGCGGAATTCGCGCTCCTGCGCAACGGCAGGGGCCAGCGCTGCGGGTGCGGCCAGGATCAGGCCGAGGGCGGCGAGAGTGAAGGTCTTCGTCTTCTGGATCACGATATCAGGGCTCCTGTTGCGG
>PXAW01000255.1 GCA_003567055.1 Hyphomicrobiales bacterium | reverse complement strand
GGATAGCGTCCCGGGCGCCCAAGAGCCGGGAATTCGGGTAATCGCTCTGCCGCGCGCATGATCCCCCGGTATACGGTTTCTGCTGCGGTGGGATCGTCGAGCGCGATGTAGTCGATGATCGCCTCTAAATCACCAGCCGCCGGCTCTGCAAAGACCAACCGCCTCAACGCGCCCAACCATGCTTCTCCGCAATTCCCCCGAACACCCCATCGGCATCCCTGACCCTGCCCTCGCGGGCCGCGTCGATGCCGGCCTGGATGCGGTTCATCTGCCAGCTATTGGCTTCGAGATATTGTGCGATGGCCTGGTCGATGATGTCGTCGCGGGAGCGGTCGGTGGCGCGGGCGAGGGCGTCGATTTCGGCGGCTTGCTTATCGCTGATGGTGATCGGTTCGGATGCGGCGCGCTGCGGCATGGTCTGCTCCATCGATGTCAGCGCAGATCATAGCATCCCGACCAGCCCGATCAAACTCACCCCGTAGGCGCCATATCCGTCTTCGTCAGCCGCGCTTCGCCGTTCTGATCCATGCTCACCCGGCGGTAGAAGCAGGAGCGGCGGCCGGTGTGGCAGCAATTGCCGTCGCCGGCGACGCGGACGCGCATTTCGATGGCGTCCTGGTCGCAATCGACGCGCATTTCCTCGACGCGCTGGATCTGGCCGCTGGTGGCGCCCTTGTGCCAGAGTTCGCCGCGCGAGCGGGACCAGTAATGCGCTTCGCCGGTCTCGAGCGTTTTGGCGAGCGCCTCTGCGTTCATATGGGCGACCATGAGGACACGCCTGGTATCGGCATCCACCGCCACCGCCGTGATCAGGCCGTCGGCGTTGAAGCGGGGGGCGAAGATTTCACCCTCTTCCTGTGTGGATTTGTCGAGGTCTTTCCCGAAGCGCGTTTCGCTCATGCTGCCTTCCATCACTTCCCAAACGAACAAAGGCGCCCCGCCCGCAGGCGAAGCGCCTTCACAAAAGGGAAGTCGCGGCACAAGTCAACAGCCGCAAGGCAATCCTCGTATGCGCTAGCGGTATTCCTTGCCGGCGCGCAACTGGGTGAAGAAGCGCACCTGCTCCGCCGGCTCCTCCTTGAAGAGGCCGGTGAAGGTGGTCGTCACCGTCGAGGAGCCCGCCTTCATCACGCCGCGCATCGACATGCACATGTGCTCGGCCTCGATCATCACCGCGATGCCGCGCGGCGCGAGCGAATCCTCGATCGCATCGGTGATCTGCGCCGTCATCGTCTCCTGCGTCTGGAGGCGCCGCGCATAGACATCGACGAGCCGGGCCAGTTTCGACAGGCCGACCACGCCCTTCGAGGGGAAATACGCGATATGCGCCTTCCCGTGGAAGGGCACCATGTGGTGCTCGCAATGCGAATGGAACGGGATGTCGCGCACCAGCACCATGTCGCCATAGCCCTCGACATCCTCGAAGACCTTGGCGAGCACCTCGCCCGCATCCTCCTCATAGCCCGAAAAGAGCTCGCGATAGGCCTTGGCGACGCGTTTGGGCGTGTCGAGCAGCCCCTCGCGTTCCGGATCGTCTCCCGCCCAGCGGATCAGCGTGCGCACGGCCGCCTCCGCCTCTTCCCGGGTGGGTCTTTGCATTTCCCGCTTGTCGGCGTCGACCGAGGTCTCACGCGTGGACAAGGACTTAACCACAGCGTCCATGTGGTGCCTCCCGCTCTTGCTGCATACAGCCATGCTTACGCGGCTCGCATGCGCCTGGACCAATCATCGCGACCGATAGCCGCATCTCGCTTTCTCGAAGCGCAGCGCCTATCTTGACGACAGGGCAGGCATCCTGCTCGGATCTGCGGATAATGACAAGGGCGGCCGGAATTCCGGCGGAGACGGATCTGCGATGCTGGACGACATCTATAATAAACGCATCCTCGAACTCGCGGCGGATATTCCCCGCCTCGGCCAGCTCGACGCGCCCCAGGCGAGCGCCAGCGCCCTGTCGAAGCTCTGCGGCTCCAAGGTCACCGTCGATCTCGTCATGCAGGACGGGCGCGTCGCCGATTTCGCCCATGACGTGAAGGCCTGCGCACTCGGCCAGGCTTCCGCCTCGCTGATGGCGCGCAACGTGATCGGCGCGAGCGCGCAGGAAATGCGCGATCTGCGCGCGACCATGCGGGCCATGCTCAAGGAGAACGGCCCGCCACCGCAGGGCAAATGGGAAGAGCTGAAAGTTCTGGAGCCTGTACGCGACTTCAAGGCCCGCCACGCCTCGACGCTGCTCCCCTTCGACGCCGTCGTCGATGCGATCGACCAGATCGAAGCCGCACAGGCGGCGGGCGATACCGGGGCGAAGGCGTCAGCCGCGACCTCGTGAAGGGGGCGCACCGTAACCTCTGCCTCTACCGCGAGCCACGATCCGCCGGCCCGGCACGGGCGCCGCCCGCCGCAACGCACAGGGCTATCGTCTCATGACCTTGAGGAAAGCCGTTTGTAATGACGCAAATCGCTCATTGCAGTTTTTGCGGCGCTATGTGCGAAGGCCGACATAACGGATTTCGGCGGCTTCGCGGGCGATCCCGCAGAAAGCCTTTGTCACAAAGGGATGCGGCCTGAAGAAGGCGCGTATGGCCTTTTGATTGCTTTATATGTAAATACACACGTTTTGAGTGCTCTCCTTGAAGTTGTAGTATAATGGGGCAGCTTGGCCGTTTCGCCGATTTATTTTTATTAAGTTGTGCGATTTACCCCTTGTGGCAGGCAAGAACCACAACGAGAAATCGGAGCAGAAACATGGCGATGACCCAGTTGGTCTATTACAGCAAGAACACGCTCGATGCGGATGATCGCAGCCAGCTCGTGAACCTGCGCGAAATCCTGGAAATTGCGCGCCGCAAGAACGGCGAGAACGGCGTGACCGGTTACCTGATCTTCGACAAGGCCTATTTTCTG
>PXAW01000099.1 GCA_003567055.1 Hyphomicrobiales bacterium | reverse complement strand
GCTGCAGAAGAGCGCCCGCCAGGGCGCAAGCGCGGGCAAGGGCGAATCGGGCAAGGGCGGCGCGGGGGCCGGCGGCCTGCGCCCGGTGCCGTTTCGCGGCGGCGGCTTCACCCACAAGCCCCTGAGCCTGATTTCGCCGCTCGTCTTCGTCTCGCTCATCGGCCTGTGGGAGCTCGGTTCGCAGACCGGCTTCATCAGCCCGATCGCCCTCCCCGCCCCCTCTGCCGCCTTCGGCGCTTTCGTCGATCTGGTGCGCACGGGGACGCTGTGGCGCCATCTCGAGGCGAGCCTGTTCCGGCTGATCGTCGGCTGGACGCTGGGCACCGCCATCGGCGTCGCCGTGGGACTTGCGATCGCATTGTTCTCGGTGATGCGCGCCGGGCTCTCGCCCGTCGTTTCGGCGCTGTTTCCGATCCCCAAGATCGCGCTTTTGCCGCTCTTCATCGTCTGGTTCGGCATCGGCGAGGGCTCGAAGGTCGCGACGATCCTGTTCGGCGCCTTCTTCCCCACCGTGATCGCGACCTATGGCGGCGTCGACAATGTCGACCGCAATCTCATCCGGATGGGTCAGTCCTTCGGACTGTCCTGGCTTTCGATCGTACGCAAGATCATCATCCCCGGCGCGATGCCCGCGATTCTCTCCGGTTTCCGGATCTCGGCCTCGATCGCCATCGTGCTGCTGGTCGCCGCCGAGATGATCGGCGCGCAATTCGGGATCGGCGCCTATATCCTGATGGCCGGTTCGCTGTTTGCCATCGAGCAGCTCATCGCCGGCGTTGCCATGCTCTCGATCCTGGGCCTGACGATCAGCTGGCTGATCGGGCGCGCCGAGCGCTTCTTCCTCACCTGGAGGACCTGATCGGGCGCCTGCGGCCTGCAATCCGTTTCGGCGAAGACCCGAACCGGATGGGTGGTTTCCACACTTGCCCCTGCGTCACGCTTGGGCAGACTGCGCCGTCATGACGAAGCATGGCGACAAACGGGGGCGCAAGTGAACGAGGCGCGGGCGAATCAGGCGAAAGCGGCGGGCATGGTCCCGCCCTGGCGCATCGGCGTCGATGTCGGCGGCACTTTCACCGATCTGGTCATGGTCGATGCGCGTGGCGCGCTGATGATCGTGAAGACACCTTCGGTCCCGGCCAGTCCCGGCGAGGGGGTGCTCGATGCGGTCCGCAAGGCCGCAGCGCAATGCGCCATGCCGGTCGAGGATTTCCTCGCGCAATGCCGGCTCTTCGTGCACGGCTCCACGGTCGCCACCAACACCGTGCTCGAGGGCAAGGGGGCGAAGGTCGGGCTTCTCACCACCCACGGCTTTCGCGACAGCCTCGAAATCCGGCGCGGCATCCGCGAGAATCCCTGGGATCACCGCAAGCCCTTCCCGCCGGTGCTCGTCCCGCGTTACCTGCGCCTGCCCGTGCGCGGGCGCCTCGACAGTGAGGGTACGGAAGTCGCGCCGATCGAGGCCGCCGATGCTGTCGCCGCCGGCGAGATCTTCACCCGCGAGGGCGTCGAGGCGGTGGCGATCTGCCTGTTCAACGCCTATGCCGATGGCCGCCACGAGGATGCAGCCGCGCAGGCTCTGGCGGAAAGCTGGTCCGGCGAATGGGTCAGCCGCTCCAGCGCCATCGCCCCCACGATCGGCGAATACGAGCGCAGCTCGACGGCGGTGATGAACGCCTATGTCGCACCGCGCGTCGTCACCTATCTGCGCGATCTGGCGAAGGAATTGCAGCGCCTCGGCCTGCCCGGCGCGCTCTTGATGAGCCAGAGCAATGGCGGCGTCGTCTCCGTCGACCAGATCGCCGACCGGCCCGTCAATCTCGTTCTCTCGGGCCCCGCCGCCGGCGTCGGCGCGATGACGCTCGCGGCCAATGCGCTGGGCGACGACAACCTGATCTCGATGGAGATCGGCGGCACCTCCTGCGATGTCGCGCTGATGAGCGCGGGCCAGGTGGCGACGAGCGATGCGCTCGAAATCGACGGCTATCACCTCGCCGTGCCTTCCGTCGAAATCCATACCGTCGGCGCAGGCGGGGGCACCATTGCCGGGGTCGATGCGGCGGGGATGCTGTTTGCCGGCCCCAAAGGCGCCGGCGCGCGTCCCGGCCCGGCCTGTTACGGCCATGGCGGTACCGAGCCGACGGTCACCGACGCCCAGCTCGTGCTCGGGCGCCTGGCGCCCGGCGCCTATGCCGGCGGCTCCGTCACCCTGGACCGGGAGCTCGCCCGCGAGGCGATCCGCACCCGCATTGCCGAGCCGCTGGGCATCAGCATCGAGGATGCCGCGTCAGGCATCATCCGGCTGGTCGAGCAGCATCTGCTGCATGCGGTGGAGCGGATTTCCGTACAGCGCGGCTTCAATCCGGCTGGATTTACACTGGTCCCCGCCGGCGGCGCCGGGCCGCTGCACGGGCCGAGCGTCGCGGCGATGCTGGGCGCGAAGCGCGTCTACGTGCCCCGGCAGGCCGGCGCCTTCTGCGCCATGGGGCTTTTGCAATCGGATGTCCGGCAGGATTACATCCAGGTCTTCATGCGCGATCTCGACGGGGATGTCGCGAAAATGGCGCAGGAGGGCTTCGCGCAACTGCGCGCCCGCGCGACCGAGACCCTCACCCGCGAGGGCTTCACCGGTGATCAGGCCGCCTACCGGCGCGCGCTCGATCTGCGCTATCGCGGCCAGCAATCGGATCTGCGGGTGGAGCTGCCCGATGGCGAGGCTTTCGATCCCGCGCAGGTACGCCGTCTCTTCGAGGCGGAATATGCCCGCCAGTTCGGCCATATCCAGCCCGCCGGTGCCATCCAGATCACCAGCCTGCGCGTGGCCGGCTTCGGTCTCCTGCCTCCGCTCGAAGCGGCATCGGCGCCGGCGAGCACGCAGGCGCCGCATCGGCGCGAGACCCGCCG
>PXAW01000042.1 GCA_003567055.1 Hyphomicrobiales bacterium | reverse complement strand
GCGGACGCGATCGCCGTCGCGCACATGGATCTCGCCGACGATGCCGCCGGTGCGATGCTGGACGCGGCGGATATTGCCTTCCACCACCACCACACCGGGTGCCATGACCGCGCCGGAAATGCTCGCGAATGCGCCCCAGCCGCCTACCCCTGCGACCAGCGTCGCGATCACCAGGATCGCTATGGTGATATGCCGGCGGATGCCACGCACGGGATCGGCGGCTTTCGACCGGGCCGGGGCGTCGGAGGCTTCTGACATCGCTGCGATCTCCGGATCAGGCGGTGGCGGGGACGGGGCGGATGGTGGTGCGGCGCAGGACCTCGTCGCGCGGGCCGATCGCCGCCTGGCGCCCGCCCTGCATCACCAGTACCTGATCGACATTCGCGAGCGCGCTCGGCCTGTGCGCGATGACGACGACGATGGCCTCATCGGCCCGCGCCGCCGCGATCGCCTCGCTGAGCGCCTTTTCGCCCTCGGCATCGAGATTGGCATTGGGTTCGTCGAGCACGATCAGGAATGGCTGGCCGTAGAGCGCGCGGGCAAGCCCGATGCGCTGGCGCTGGCCGACGGAGAGGATGGCGCCGTATTCGCCGATGCGCGTATCGTAGCCGTCGGGGAATTGCAGGATCAGCTCATGCACCCCCGCGCGCTCGGCAGCCGCGACGATCGCCTGCGGATCGGCATCCGGATCGAAGCGGGCAATGTTTTCCGCCACGGTGCCGTCGAACAATTCGACACCCTGCGGCAGATAGCCGATGGCCGGGCCGAGCGCCTCGGGCGCCCATTGATCCAGCGTCGCGCCGTCAAGGCGGATGGTGCCGCGCATGGCGGGCCAGATACCGACCAGCGCGCGCGCCAGCGTCGATTTGCCGGAGCCGCTCGGCCCGATCACGCCCAGCGCATCCCCCGCCTTCAGCGAGAAGCGCAGATCCTGGATCAGCGCGTGTTTGTCGCCCGGCGCGGCGACGGCGATATTCTCGACATCGAGGCGGCTGGCGGGGCGCGGCAGAACCATGTCGGGATCTGCGGCAAGCCCGTGGCCGAGCATCTCGCCGAGGCGCCGATGGGCCTGACGACAGGCGATGAAATGCCGCCACTGGCCGATTGCGGCCTCGATCGGCGCCAGCGCGCGCGCCGTCAGGATGGAAGCCGCGATCATCACGCCCGGCGTGATCGCCTGCATGATGGCCAGCCAGGCGCCCAGCGCGAGCACCGCCGATTGCAGGCCGAGGCGGAAGACCTTCGTGCCGGCGGAAAAGCTGCCGGTCATGTCGCCGACCCGCGCCTGGATCGCCTGATAAGGCGCATCCGTCACCTCGAAACGCCGGCGATAACGCGGCCCCATACCCATCGCACGCAACACCTCCGCATTGCGCCGCCCGGCCTCCGCGAACGCGTTGCGCGTGCGCGTCATCGCCGCGAGCCGCTCGACGGGTTTGCGCAGGGTGTATTCGTTTATCAGCGTGATCACGATCAGGATCACGGCGCCGGCGGTGCCCAGCCAGCCGAGATAAGGATGAAACATGAAGATGATCGCGAGATAGATCGGCAGCCATGGCAGATCGCAGATCGCGACGGGCCCCTGCCCGGCCATGAACTGGCGGATGCGATCGAGATCGCGCATCGGATGCGCCGCAGCCTCGCTGTTGCGGGTCTTGAGCGGCAGGTTGAGGCCTGCATCGAAAGCCGGGCCTGACAATTCCCGGTCGACCCGCTGTCCGATCCGGGTGAGCACCCGGGCGCGGATGATTTCGAGAACGCCCAGAAACAGATAGAGCCCCGCCACCAGCGCCGTCAGCGCGACCAGCGTCGGCACGCTCCGGCTCGACAACACCCGGTCGTAGATCTGGAGCATGAAGAGCGGGCCGGTGAGCATCAGGAGATTGGTCACGGCACTGACGAAAGCGACGCCCGTGAAGGCGCCGCGTGTTCGTGAAAGGGCAGCAGCCACGAGGGGCTGCTGCTGTCCTTTGGCAGATTTGGTCATGGATGCCTGCGCGTAAAGATTCTACCCTCAATTGCGCGATCATGCGACCTGCGTCAAGCGACGAAACGGAAATCGTCCTCGTGCAGTTGCGACAGGCTCACGCCCTTCAGGAGCAGGGCATCGTCTTCATTAGCCGTTATCAGGACATCATCACCCTGCTGCTCTGCCGCCGCGATCACGGCATCGAGATCGGCAAAGACCGCCTCGTCAAAGACGATGGTGTCGTCAGACCCGGCGCCTGCCGAGAAATCCACGATCGCATCCTGGCCGAAACCCGGCGCGAAGACGAAGGTGTCGTCGCCCCCGCCGCCGAAGAATACCTCGTTTGCCCCGGTGGAGACGAAGGTATCGTCAGCGGCGAAACCGCGATGCGTGAGCGGCCCGGCATCCGGATGATCGAGCAGCGCCGCGACCTGCGACTGGGTCCAGGAGACGCCATCCGCGAAGTGGATCGTCTCGACGCCGAAGCCCCAGCGCATCTCGAAATGATGCATCAGGAAGACCGAGCCCTCATCACCTGCGCCCTCCGCGCTTTCCGGGATGAGCACACGCAGATGCATGCCCTCGCGCACCAGCGTCACCTCGC
The DNA here is from genome assembly GCA_003567055.1 of Hyphomicrobiales bacterium. Lineage (GTDB taxonomy): Bacteria > Pseudomonadota > Alphaproteobacteria > Rhizobiales > Beijerinckiaceae > Saliniramus. The sequence continues at coordinate 339 of PXAW01000042.1, read as the reverse complement.
TCGAGGCGATATCCTCGAAGATCAGCTGGTCGTTATTGCCCTGCTGGTTCTCCTCGATGATCGTGTCGTGGCCGTTGCCGCGCGCGTAGATATAGGTGTCATTGCCCTGCATACCGCGCAGGATGTTGTCGCCCTCCGTCGAGCGGATCACATCCGCCGAACGGAAGCCGACGATCTCGGTCTCGCCGTTCTGGCGATCCTGCTCGATAATCAGCGCGCGCAGATCGGCCTGCGTCCAGGAGACGCCGTCGGCGAAGTGCAGCGTCTCGACGCCATAACCCCAGCGGGATTCGAACTGATGTTTGAGGAGGACCGAGCCCGCGTCGCCCGCGCCTTCCG
>PXAW01000090.1 GCA_003567055.1 Hyphomicrobiales bacterium | reverse complement strand
TTGCAGGCCGAGATCGAGCGCCGATTGTGCCACGCCGACGGCGCGTGCCGCCGTCTGGATCCGCGCCGATTCGAAGGTCTGCATCAGTTGCCTGAATCCCTCCCCCTCGACATCGCCGAGCAGGTTTTCGCCGGCGACCTCGAAGCCGTCGAAGGACAATTCGTATTCCTTCATGCCGCGATAGCCGAGCACCTCGATCTCGCCGCCCGAGAGCCCCGCGACCGGGAAGGGCTCCTCGTCGCTGCCGCGCGGCTTTTCGCCGAGCAGGATCGAGAGCCCGCGATGGCCGGGTTCCTCGGGCCGCGTGCGTACCAGCATGGTCATCAGATCGGCGCGCACCGGATGGGTGATCCAGGTTTTATTGCCGTAGACCTTCCAGACATCCCCCTCGCGCACGGCGCGGGTCTTGAGCGACGCGAGGTCCGAGCCGGTATCGGGCTCGGTGAAGACGGCGGTGGGGATGATCTCGCCCGCCGCGATGGCCGGCAGGAAGCGCGCCTTCTGCTCCGGCGTGCCGCCGCCCTGGATCAGCTCCGCCGCGATCTCCGAGCGCGTGCCGAGCGAGCCGACGCCGATATAGCCGCGCGACAATTCCTCCGAGACGACGCACATCGAGACCTTCGAAAGCCCCATCCCGCCGAATTCCTCGGGGATGGTCAGGCCGAAGACACCGAGCTCCGCCATCTGCCCGATCACCTCGATCGGGATATAGGCATTCTGTTCGTGCCAGTGATGTGCATGGGGCGTGATCTCGGCCTGCGAGAAACGATGCATCTCGGCTCGGATCGCCTCCAGCGTCTCGTCGAGCCCGGCATCGCCCTGGACCAGCATGCCGGAGGATTGGCGCATCAGATCGATCAGCCGGGCGCGGTTTTCCGCCGTATTGCCGTCATCGATCAGCGTGGCGATCGCGGATGTGTAGAATTGCGCGATCTCGCCATGGTCGAAGCCGAAGGCGGAGAGCCGCACGATCTCGCCCTGGCTCATCGGGATGCCGTTGAGCGCCTGGGCGCAATATTCGCCGGCGCCGATGCGCACCAGCATTTCCTCCATCGCCCCGAAACGGCCCTCAGTGCTCAGGCGTTCGCTATAGGCGGCGAGTTCGCGCAAGGCGCGCACATAGGTTGCGAGCCAGGCCAGGCCATGGGCGGCATGCTGCTCGGCATCGAGCCGGGTCGCATCGACGCGGCCATCGATGACGATGCGCGGGCGCAGCTTTTCGCGCGCGGCGTCGAGCAAGGCCTCGAGGCTGGTGGCGGCTTCATCGAGCAGGGCGGGCAGCGCAGGCGGTTGCGCGGGAGCGGCGTTATCTGCGGCGGACATGGCTTCTCCTGACGGGCATTGCGCATGCGCGCGGCCCTCGTCTTTGTTTTATCCATCGGTTTAGACCGCCCGACCCGACGAGGCCAGCCCCCATCGCTCACACGGGCTGCGCGTCATTGCCGCGATGCGCCGGCAAAGTCGTCGTTGCGTAGATCGCGAGACCCGCGGCGGCGGCGAAATAGGCGGCGATGCCGAAGAACTGGTCCGGCAGCGCGAGGCCGAGATCAATGAGCGCGCCACTGATCGCCGGGCCGAGCGCGGTGCCGAGGACCATGATCGCGGCGATCATGGCGCGGATCGCGCCGAGATGCCGGGTGCCGTAGGTCTCGGCCCAGAGCGTCGCCATCAGCGTCGTGTGCATGCCCGTCGAGGCGCCCATCAGGATGATGGCGAAGCCGGCAGCTGCCGGGCTCGGCGCGAGCGCGAAGGCGATATATCCCAGCGCGATCGGAACGAGGTAGAGCCGCGCCAGCGCCGCGCAGCCGAAGCGGTCGACGAACCAGCCGGCGAGCAGCAGGAAGAGCACGCTCGTCCCGGTAAAGAGCGGAAACAGCGCCACCAGCGTGAGATGCGCCCAGTCCTTCGCCTCGGCGAGATGCACCTGGTGGAAGAAGAAGGCCGTCATCCAGGCCGACGGGCCGAGCAGCGCCGGCACCATCAGCCAGAAGAAGCGGTGCCGGAAGACCTCGCCGCGCGTCCACATCCGCCCGTCGAAACCCTGCGAGCCGGTATCGCGGGCAAATGATTGCGGCGTGCGCTCGCGACCGAGCAGCAGGTAGAGGACCGGTGCGAAGGCGATCAGGATCAGCGCGGCGGCAACCCAGAGCATGCGCCAGTCGAACAGGCCGAGCAGGGCCACGAAGATGATCGGCAGGAACGCCTCCCCCGTCGCCACCCCGAGCCCGGCGATCGAGACCGCCCGCCCGCGCGTCGCCACGAACCAGCGCGCCATCGCCACCATGGCGATATGCCCCATGAAGCCCTGGCCGAACAGACGCAGGAAATAGATCGCCACGACGAGCACGATGAAATGCGTGGCAAGCGCCATTCCCAGCGCCGCCATCCCCAGCCCGAAGAGGACGCCCGCGCCCAGAACCCTGACGCGAAAACGGTCCGAGAGCGTGCCGGCAAAGACCATGGTCGCCGCCGAAGCCATGGTCGCGACGGCATAGAGGCTGCCCCAGCCGCCATGCGACAGGCCAAAATATTCCCGGATCTCGCCCGCAAAGACCGCGATGAAGAAGGTCTGGCCGAAGCTCGAGGCGAAGGTCAGCAGAAATCCGGCGAGGAGCCAGACGGCATTGTCTTTGGCGAAACGAAGGAAGCCGGGCATGCGGGTTGATCTGTCCATGCGCGTTGATCTGTCCATGGGCGGGATCGCGCATAGAGATCACGGTTTGCCGCAAGGCGCAAACGGCGCTATCGCTGCCTTCGACATGCCGCAGCGGCAGGAACGGCGAAACGGCGGGAAAGGCGAGGATCATGACGGATCAGGCGGATACGAAGGCGAAGCCATCGGCAGATGGCCGTGACGCAGCAGGGCAGGGGCCGCTCGGCGGGTTGCGCATCGTCGAATCGACCGCCTTCATC
>PXAW01000574.1 GCA_003567055.1 Hyphomicrobiales bacterium | reverse complement strand
CTGGGGAATGTGCTCACGCGCATGTTCGGCCCGATCGCGCACATCCACGAGAACGGCGCCCTCATCGATGAGGCGCTTGGCTTCGGCGGGGGAGATGGTCGGAAGGGTCATGGTCTGTCATCCTCGTATTGGGTAATCTGGCTGCAACACCGTTCGGCGGCTCGCCTGCATCGATCTGCTGCATCGGATTGCGGACGGCGCCTCTCTGAAGCTGTCAGTAATTTAGAATTTACTTATATACATGTCAAGGGGAATTCGCGATGGCCTGGGCGGCGGGCCGCATCAAGGCGCCTGAGCCGGGCACTGAAACGAAGAAGGGCCGTCCACAAGGGACGGCCCGACCTCGACTCTGGCTGCTCCGCTGTGAATCTTTCCGGGGGGCTGGGGGGCTGACGTTACCGGAAGAACCCACATGGAAACCATCGAGATACGTATTTTTCTGATGGGTTCGGGGCTTCCGTTTGTCGCGAAAGCGGCGAATTTGTGATTTTGCGTCTTTTGCGGGAAATTTTGCGATGACACATGTGGCATCGGGCCTGCACAAACGCGGGAATTTCCTCTAGAACCACCCCATGAGCACGAATCCGCACAACCCGATCCCCGACCTCACCCGGGCCGTTCAACGCGTCGATGCCGGCGCGCATGTCGGTGTGATCTGCTTCGTGCAGGAAACCGCCGCCTTCTGTCTCGGCGATGGCGGCGTGCTGCTGGTGCGCGACGGCGCCGATCACCGGGTGGAGGTCCATCCGGACGGCAGCATCCTGTGTGCGGCAAGCGATGGCGAGCGCCTCGTCACCGGCGGGGATGACGGGCGCATCGCGGTCACCGGTGCGGACGGCTCCACACGTGTATTTGCACAGATGCCCGGCGCCTGGATCGATGCGCTCGCCCTGCATCACGAAGGTGGTATCGCCTGGAGCGCCGGGCGGAAGGTGACGGCGCGCGACCGCAAGGGGAAGGAGAAGCATTTCACAGCGCCTTCCTCGGCCCGCGGTCTCGCCTTCGCGCCCAAGGGTTATCGCCTCGCGGTGGCGCATTACAACGGGGTGAGCCTGTGGTATCCGAATCTGGAGAAGGAGCCGGATCCGCTCGAATGGAAGGGCTCGCATCTCGACGTGACCTGGTCGCCGGACGGGCGTTTCGTCGTCACCTCCATGCAGGAAAATGCGCTGCATGGCTGGCGCCTCGCGCCTGATCGCGGCCATATGCGCATGTCGGGCTATGCGGCCAAGCCGCGCTCGCTCTCCTGGAGCGCCGATGGCGACATGCTCGCCACGAGCGGCGCCGATGCGGTCATCGCCTGGCCCTTCGACAGCAAGGAGGGGCCGACCGGCAAGGCGCCGCGTGAATTCGGCATTCGCGAGGCGCGCGTCACCCGCGTCGCCTGTCACCCGCATCTGCCGATCTGCGCCGCCGGCTACGAAGACGGCTGCGTCCTGCTGATCCGCGTCAGCGACGGCTCGGAGCTGCTGGTGCGCCCGGCGGTGAAGCGCAGCGCGATCACGGCGCTCGCCTGGGACGGAGCCGGCAAGCTGCTCGCCTTCGGCTGTGATGACGGGGCGGCCGGCATTCTGCCGCTGCCGTGAGCATAGCCGGCTCAAAAAAGATCATGCCGCAGAAGCAGGCGGCAATCGTTAACGGCACTTAATGATTGACTGGTCATGCCTTCCGGCAATCTAAAGTATTTATTTACTCCAATTTCGTGTGCCCTTCCATACATTAGCGCAGCTGGAGGGACATCACATGGGAATGCTTGCACGAATCGCGAGACCGCAAAGCGCCGCGCAACCGGATATGCGCGCGGCCTTCGAGAGCCTGCCCGTCGCGGTCATGATCTGCGAGACCCGGGATTTCGAGGTCGTCTACGCCAATCCGGAATCGCGCACGCTGCTGGGGCGGATCGGCCATCTTCTGAATATCGATCCCGAGAAGATCATCGGCACCTCGATCGACGTCTTTCATAAAAATCCCGCCCATCAGCGGCGCATCCTCTCGGATCCGAAGAATCTGCCGCATAATGCCCAGATCAAGCTGGGTGACGAGTATCTCGACCTCGCCATCTCGCCCCTGATCGATGCGCGCGGCGCCTATACGCATGCCGTGCTGACCTGGTCGATCGCGACGGAAAAGCGCCGCCAGCAGGATGAGGTGGCGCGTCTCCTGCAGATGATCGACCGGATGCCGATCAATGTGATGACCTGCGATCCGCAGAGCTACGAGATCAATTACGTCAATACCACCAGCATCGAGACACTCTCGAAAATCGAGGAGCACCTGCCGATCAGGGCGAAGGACCTGCTCGGCCAGAATATCGACATCTTCCACAAGCGCCCGACGCATCAGCGCTCCATCCTGGCCGATCCGGCCAACCTGCCGATCAACAGCAATATCCGCGTCGGCCCGGAAGTCCTCAACCTGCGCGTCTCGGCCATCATGTCGAAGGAGGGGCGCTATCTCGGCCCGATGCTGACCTGGAACGTCGTGACGGAGGAGGTGCGGGTCGCCGAGAGCGTCACCGAGACCTGCACCACCATGACGGGAACCGCCTCGGAACTCGCCAGCTCCGCCGCTGAAATGACGGAGATCGCCCGCCATGCCCAGGCTATGGCCGGCACCGTTTCGGCGGCGACGGAGGAGCTTTCGGCCTCGATCAGCGAGATCGCCAGCCAGGCGGCCTCCGCTGCGGATCTCTCCGGCTCGGCCAGCCAGCGTGCTGCTGCCGCCGACGAAATGGTGCGCGAACTGGCCCAGGTCTCGAACCAGATCGGTTCGATCACCGAGGTGATCGCGACCATCGCCGCCCAGACCAACCTGCTGGCCCTGAACGCCACCATCGAGGCAGCGCGTGCCGGCGAGGCCGGGCGCGGCTTCGCCGTCGTCGCCGCCGAAGTCAAGGCGCTGGCGGATCAGACGG
>PXAW01000419.1 GCA_003567055.1 Hyphomicrobiales bacterium | reverse complement strand
CGACGGCGACCAGCGCCGCGCCGATGCCGTACCAGGAGAACACCACGATTCGCGCGCCCGGCGCCTCACGCGTGGCGGGCTGCGCGTCTGCTGCCGCGTCGCCGCCGGTTTCGCGGCGGGCATGACGGGTCGCGTCGGTGTCGCCCATCATCGAAACAGCCTCCATTTCTCCGTGAATCCGATGATCACGAGGCTCGCAATGCCGAAGACGAGATAGCCGTTTGCGAGGGGAACGAGCGTTCCGTCATAGGCCTGCCCGACGCCGTATCCGATAATTGCGGCGAGGATCGTGGTGGTCGAACCGAAAAGCGAGGACGCGGTGCCCGCAAGCTTTCCCTGCGGCTCCATTGCGAGCGCGGCGAAGTTCCCGAATATCATCCCCACGAGAAACATCATCCCGGCGAGCAATGCCATGAAGGGCACAAAGCCGAGAAAATCGAGATGCGCAAGCAGCGCCATGATCACCGACAATGTGGTGAACACGACCACGGCCCCATGCGAGAGCAGCCGCGTTCCCAGGCGCCCCACCAGCCGGGAATTGATGAAGGAGGACAGCGACATCGCCAGGGCGATTGCGGCAAAGGCCAACGGGAAATAGGCGCCTAGCCCGAAAATCTCGGTGAAGATCTGCTGCGCCGACATCAGGAATCCGAATATAGCGCCGAACATCATTCCGGCCGCAAGCGCGTAGCCCATGGTCTGGCGGTTGCGGAACACGGTGGCGAAGGCGGATGCGATGCGCCGCGCAGAAAAGCTCTGCCTCGCCTCAGGCGCAAGCGTCTCGGGCAGGCGCATACCCACCCAGAGGGCCATCCCCGAGCCATAGACGGCAAGCAACAGGAAAATCGCCTGCCAGGGCGCCACCAGGATGATCACCTGACCGAGCGATGGTGCCAGGACGGGCACGGCCATGAAGATCGTCATGGCCAGCGACATCACGCTCGCCATCCGCCGCCCTTCATAGCAGTCGCGCACGATCGCCGTCGTGATCACACGCGGGGCCGCGGATGCGAGGCCCTGCACGAAGCGCGCGGCCAGCAGCGCGGCGAATGTCGGCGCCGCCGCACACAGGATTGCCGTGATCACGTAGCAGGCAAGGCCGCCGATGAGCACGGCGCGGCGTCCGAACCGATCCGAAACCGATCCGACCACGACCTGCCCGATCCCGAATCCGATGAGATAGGAGGACAGCACCATCTGCCGGTCGTTATCGCGCATCACATCGAGTGCTGCGCCGATATCGGGCAGAGCGGGAAGCATCACGTCGATAGCCAGCGCATTCAGAGCCATCAGCCCGGCGACCATGGCGACGAATTCGCGAAAGGTCATCGGGCTGTGCGCATGGCCGGGAGGATTGCCGCGTTCCGGCTGCTCGATCCCCTTCATATGATGATCAGCCGACCACGCCGATCTGCCAGGGCAGGAACTCGTAGCGCCCCACCCCCAGCACTTCACTCTTGGTCTGTTTGCCGGAGGCGGTTTCCAGCATGAGCGCGAATATCTCGCGTCCCATCTCCTCGATGGACATCTCGCCATCCATCACGACACCGCAATTGATATCCATGTCTTCCTCGAGGCGCCGATACATGGCGGTATTGGTTGCGAGCTTGAGTGACGGGACGGGCCTTGCTCCGAACATCGACCCGCGGCCTGTCGTGAACGCGATCAGGTTCGCCCCGCCCGCGATCTGCCCCGTGACGGAGACGGGATCGTAGCCGGGGGTATCCATGAAGACGAGGCCTTTTTCTCGAATCGGCTCGGCATATTTGTAGACTTGCATAAGCGGCCCTGTCCCGCCCTTCATGGCTGATCCCAGCGACTTCTCGAAAATGTTGACCAGCCCGCCCATCTGGTTGCCCGGGCTTACCACGCCGTTGATCTGGGTGTCGCGACCGGCATTGTAATCGTCCTTCCACCAGCGGACCCGTTCGATCAGTTTCTCCCCGACCTCACGGCTTGCGGCGCGCCGCGTCAAGGTGTGCTCGACACCATAGATTTCTGGCGTTTCCGAGAGAATTCCGGTGCCACCGTGGCGCGCGAGGATGTCGATGGCGGCCCCCAGCGCCGGGTTCGCGGTGATCGAGGAGAAACTGTCCGAGCCACCGCATTGAAGGCCCACACACAGATGGGCCGCGCTCACCTGTCGGCGCGACACGCGGTTTGCCTCAGGCAGCATTTCCTTGACGGCGGCGATGCCGGCTTCGATCGATTTGCGGGTACCGCCGGTTTCCTGCATGGTAAAGGCATGAAGGTTGGGGCCGGCCTCCAGCCCCTGTTCCTGCATCAGGTCGGAAATCTGGTTGCGCTCGCAGCCGAGCCCGATGACGATCGCTGCAGACAGATTGGCGTGGCGGATGAAGCCGGCCATGGTCCGCCGCAGGAGCGCCATCGGCTCACCCGTCAGTTCCATCCCGCAACCGATCCCATGCGCGAGCGCGACGACGCCGTCGATATTGGGATATTCGGCCAGACGTTCCTCTGTGAACCAGTCGGCTATCGCATGCACCACTGTCGCCGAACAATTGACGGTAGAGATGATGCCCACATAGTTGCGTGTGCCGACCTGCCCGTCCGGGCGCACGATCCCCATGAAGGAGGCGCGTTCATCCTCCGGCAGGAGATCGACGGGGACATAGCCTTCGGCATGCGCATAATCGCGCTCGAAGTCCTGGAAACCGACATTCTCCTTGCCGACGGGGTCTCCCGGGACAATCGCGCGCGACGCGAATCCGATGACGGTATTGTACTTCACCACAGGCTCGCCGACTTCGATGCGCCCCGTCGCGATCTTGTGGCCCGCTCCGACGAAACCACGCGCCGTTACCCCCTCTTCAGGCAGTTCGGCGCCGGCCTTCAGGGGCCTGCGGGCGATGACGATGTTGTCGTTCACATGGAGACGGATCGCGGGCGTGGCCGT
>PXAW01000183.1 GCA_003567055.1 Hyphomicrobiales bacterium | reverse complement strand
TGCTGGAACTGCTGGATGAGGCGCGTCGCCGACAGGGCCAGCGCAGCGGCAATGATTGCTGCAATGCCGATCGTGACACCAGTGAGCGCCCATCCGCGAGAGACGCGGGATCTCGCAGCGATTGCCCGGGCAAGGCCGTCGAGCCCGACCGCGAGCAGGATGGCCGCAAAAACAAGGAGGATCACTTCGCCGAGAAGGTAGCCGAGCAGGAGAAGGCCCGCCGTCAGAAGTATCGTTTCGGTCGTGAACCAGCGTCGCGAGCCCATGCCTGTCGCCTTTCCCTGCGGCACGGCTGCGCGCCACTTTCAAAAGTGCAACGTTCTCCGATTGGCCCCGTTCCCGAAGCCCCTTGAATCACGTCGAAGCCTGCATGGGCGGACTTCGGTCATGGGCGCCCTTCGGTTTTCGCAGATCGGTGAGAGTGCCGGCAGCGACGCTCCGGCAATTCATGGCGCGCTCAAATGAACGGAAAGCGCGGCCTCGAATCCCGCCGGGTCTTCGTATTGCAGCCAATGCCCGGCGCCCGCGACGATCGAAAAGCCGGCATCGGGCGCTACATTCTTCACGAGATCCCGGCGCTCGTGGAGATACCCCTTCGCGGTCGCATCCTTCTCGCCCCAGATGAAGGCGAGAGGCTGGTTGAGCTGCGGCAGGTTGCGCGCGAGCGTTGGCCCCAGCGAGATCGGGCGAGACAGCCCGCGCGTGCGCGCGGCATTGTGCGCCTGGATCCAGATCGCAGTGTCATCGACATTTTCCGGATCCGCGATCATCAGGATTTCGAGATTGCGGCGATGCGCCTCGAACAGCGCGGGCGGCGCGAGATCGCGCCAGCGCAACATCTCCGCCATGGGCGGGCGTGTCAGCGCCAGCCCGCCGGCTCCCGCAAAGACCACCCGCGCGATTTCATCACCGGCCAGCCGCGCGATCTCTCCCGCGACCACGGCGCCGAAGGAGAATCCGCAAAGCGTGACGGGGACGCCGCCGGCGATTTCCCGGATTCCGGCCAGGAGCGGGCGCGCATAATCCGCGAGCCCGGCTTGCCGCGGTAATGCATCGGAATCACCGTAGGACGGCATATCCGGCGCGATGACGCGAAAGCGTTGCGAGAGCGTATCGATATTGCGCAACCAGTGCAGCCAGCTCCCGTGCCCGCCATGCAGCAGGACGAGCGGCGCGCCGTCTCCCCATTCCCGCCAGACGATTCGCCTGTCGTCGCAAACCGTCGTGAGCAGACGGGCGCGTGCATCGAGCGCCCACACCTGTGCGGGCGCGTCATCGCCCGGCTCACCGATCGGCATGATCGGCATCATTCAGCTCTGCCGTGGCGCCTTCCGGCAACGGTATCTCGAAGACGTTGATGGTCATCGAGATCAGCGTGTAGTAGCCGAGCAGACCGACGAGATCGATCACGGCTTCGCGCCCCAGCACCCGCTCGGCCCGGGCATAGGTCTCGTCGCTCACCCGCCGCCGGGTATGGAGTTCTTTCGCGAAAACGTAGACGACCGCCTCGTCCTCCGGCCCGAATCCGGGCTCCCGGCCATGGCGAATCTCTTCCACGACAGCCGGCGACAGGCCCGCCGCGAGCGCGATGGGTTTGTGCGAGTACCACTCGTATTCGGAATTCCAGACCCGGGCCGTCACCAGAATGGCGAGCTCCGACAGGCGCGGTTCCAGCGCGGTATGGTAGCGGCAATATTCGCCCAGCGCCTGGGCCAGACCGGCGAATTCCGCACGATGCAGCCAGACCGCCAGCGGCCCGCGCACGCCACCGCGGGGCCCGGAGGCGATGGCTTCGAAGACCTGCTTCTGCTGCGGATCGAGTGTGTTCGGATCGGGGGCTTTCAGCCGCATGGCGATTCTCCTTGCCTGGTTTCAGCGCGCGGCACGCGGATGTGACGACGCTTCGAGGCTGCGCAGTGCACCGATCACGTCCGGCGGGAGCAGAAGGCCCTCGCGCAAGTGCTTCTCACGCAGGCCGCGCTCCATATCGCCCGGCGCGAGGACCGGGCCCATCCCCGGACGGGGTTGCGCCAAACGCACCCAATCGGTGAACCGCACGACTTCCGCGTGGAAATCGTTGGCGGGGTCGAGGCGGGCGGGATCGAGGAAGATCGAGAGCATGCCGTTGGCCACAGGCTTCTTCTCCGGCCCGCAAACGCCGCCGCCCGTCAGGGCGCCGCCGAGCAGCTCCATCATGAAGGCGAGGCCGGATCCCTTGTGCAAGCCCATGGCGACGAGCGCCCCCGCCGAATTCGCGGCGGCGCTCGGTCGGGACGCATCGATACCCGGCCCGTAGAAATCGACGGGATCGTTCGACAGCGCCCCCTGATCGGAGATGATGCAATCGTCGGGAAGCGCCTTGCCGCCCTTGAACGCGTTGAGCACCTTGCCCTCTGCCACCAGCGACGTGGCGAAGTCGAGGATCAGCGGCGGCGTCTCGCCCTTGCCCGGAATCCCGACGGTGAATGGCGCCGTCGAGAAGCGTTTCTCCTGCGCCCCGAACGGAGCGACGAGCACGCTGCCGCTGACGTTCACGCAATGGATCGAGACGAGCCCTTGCGCCGCCGCGCGTTCGGCCCATTCGCCGATCCGCCCGATATGCCCGGATCGGCGCAAGGCGGTGATCGCCACGCCATGTTCGCGCGCCCGCGCCACGCCGAGATCGACGATGCGCCGGCCCAGCGTCTGGCCCATACCGTGACCGCCATCGGCGACGACGAAGACGCCACCGTCATTGACGATGTCGAGATCGCGCCCGAGGCGCAGGGTGCCCTCCTCGATCCAGGAGAGGTATTTGGGCACCCGCACGACGCCATGGCTGTCATGTCCGGTGAGATTGGCGCCGACGAGCGAAGTCGCGACATCATGCGCCTCTTCCGCCTGCGCGCCTTTCGCGCGAAACAACCCCGCGACCAGCGCCGTCAGCGCCCCGACTTCGATGCGTTCCATGACCGGCTCCGCCTCACCGCCCGCGGAAGACGGGTTTGCGCTTCTCCATGAAGGCGCGCCGGCCCTCGGCATAATCCTCGCTGTCGAAACAATCCTTGTCGAGCTTCTCGCAGCGATCGAGATCGGGAAGCGCGTCGACGCGGTTGAGTTCGGCGATGATTTCCTTGACGGAGCGGATCGTCAAAGGGGCGTTCTGGGCGATATTGGCACAGATCTCGCCGACCTTCGCCTCCAGCTCGGCATCCTCGAAGAGGTGGTTGACGAGCCCGATCCGATGCGCCTCCTCGCCGCTGTAGTGACGCGCGGTGTAGAAGATTTCCTTGGCCTGGGCCGTGCCGACCACGTCGATCAGCTTCTTGATATGCTTGGCCGCGTAACCGAGGCCGAGCTTGGCGGCCGGAACGCCGAATTTCGCGCTTCTCGCCGCGACGCGCATATCGCAATTGAGCGCCACCCCGACGCCGCCGCCGATGCAATAGCCGCGGATCATCGCGATGGTGGGTTTGGTACATTGATACATGCGCATCTGCGCGGCATCGGCGGCAATGCCATATGCGCGCGCGGCATCGGCGGAATTGCGGTTCTTGTCGAATTCCGAGATGTCGGCGCCCGCGACGAAAGCCTTGTCGCCGGTGCCGGTGAGGACGATGACCCTGATCTCGTCATCAGCTTCGAGCGTGTCGAGAATGCCCGGTATGGCCTCCCACATCGAGGCGCTGACGGCGTTGCGCCGCTCGGGATTGTTGAAGATCATCCATCCGACGGCCCCGTCCTTGCGCATCAGCATCTTGTCGGTCATGTCGCTTGCTCCTGTCTCGTGATCTGCTTGCGTGTCAAATGACGTTGTTCTTTTCCAGCGCGGCGATCTCACCGGCATCGAAGCCGAATTCGCGCAGGATGTCTTCATTGTGCTGGCCGGGATCGGGCGTCGGTGTCGTCGCGGCGGGCCGGCTGCGGCTGAATTTCACCCCCTGGCCCAGAAGCGATTGCCGGCCCAGCCGCGGATGCGTCGTCTCGAAGGTCAGGCCGAGATGCTGCACCTGCGGGTCGGCGAAGACTTCGTCCATCTTGTAGATCGGCCCGCAGGGCACGCCGGCTTCGTTGAGCAGGTCGATCCACTCGGCGCTGGTACGCCGTTTCGTCGCCTTCTCGATCCGGGCATTGAGCGCATCGCGATTGCGTGCACGCTGCGCATTGTCGCAATAATCGGGATCGTGCGCCATCTCGGGATCGTCCAGAGCCTGCGCCAGCCGCTCGAAGATGACCCCGCCCGCAGCGGCGATGTTGATATGGCCGTCCTGCGTGGCGAAGACGCCGGTGGGCGCGCTGGTCGGATGGTTGTTGCCCGCCTGGGGCGCCACTTCGCCGTCCAGAAGCCAGCGCGCGGCCTGGAAATCCATCATCGTGACCTGCGCCTGCAGCAGCGAGGATTGCACCCATTGGCCCTTGCCGGAACGCTCACGCTCGATCAGTGCGATGAAGATCCCCATTGCCGCGTAAAGGCCCGCACACAGATCCGCGATCGGGATCCCCGTACGCACCGGCCCCTGCCCGGGCAGTCCCGTCACCGACATGATGCCACCCATGCCCTGGGCGATCTGATCGAAGCCCGGGCGCGTGCGATACGGGCCGGTCTCGCCGAAGCCCGATATGCTGACATAGACCAGCCGCGGATTGATCGCGCTCAGGGTCTCGTAATCGATGCCGAGCCGGTATTTCACGTCCGGGCGGTAGTTCTCCAGGACAACATCGGCCTTCTCGACGAGCTTCTTGAAGACGGCGAGCCCTTCCGGGTTCTTCAGGTCCAGCGTGAGGCTGCGCTTGTTGCGATGCAGGTTCTGGAAATCCGGCCCGTCCTTGGCGCCGCCGAGGCTCTGGTCCGCATCGCCCTGCGGGCGCTGCTCGATCTTGATCACCTGCGCGCCCCAATCGGCGAGCTGCCGCACGGCCGTCGGCCCCGTGCGCACGCGAGAGAGATCGAGTACCGTCAGGTGGGAGAGCGGCCCGGCCCCGTTTGTTGCGTTGTCGTCCATCAGCTTCGTTCCTCCGTTGGGTCCGTCTCCGAGATCATGCGGTCCCGGCTGTTCTCGATATGCGCCCGCATGGCCGCCGCCGCGGCATCGGGATCGCGATCCGCGATCGCCGCATGGACGGCGCGGTGCTCCTCCTGGACGAGCAGCAGGCGTGTCCGTTTCTGGAGGCGCGAGAGTTCGCGCGCGAGGCGGATGCCGGCGCGCATGTGGCGATCGACCAGTTCCAGCGCCGCCACGAAATTGCGGTTCATCGAGGCGTGCGCCACCGCATAGTGAAAGGCCGAATCGGCTTCGGCGCCGATATCGCCGGCCCCCACCGCCTTCTCCAGATTGCTCAGCGCTTCACGAATGGCACGCAGCCCCGCCTGCGAGCGCGAACGCGCCGCGACACGCGCCGCCTCGCTTTCGACGCCGATGCGCAGTTCGTAGCAGCGCATGATATCGGCGACGTCACCGAGCGGTGCGAAACGCGCGAATTCGTTCGCCGGCTTGCGCGTGACGAAGGTACCCGCGCCGCGACGAGACGAGACGATTCCGTCGCTGCGCAACCGCGCGAGGGCCTCGCGCACGATCGGGCGCGAGACGTCGAGACTCTCGGCGAAGACGCTTTCGGAGGGGAGGCGCTCACCGAGCGGATATTGCCCGGCGATGATCTTGTCGAGAATGATCTCGTAGACCTGATCGGCGAGGCGGTCGCGTTTGATCGTCAGCGGCTGGTTCACGGCATCCTCCTATTCCCTCCCCGGCTCATGGCGCGGTCACCCTCTTGTACGCCCGCCAGAGCGCGCGGATGGCGGGTGTGACGATGACGAGCGCCGCGAGCAGGAAGAATGCCATGGCGACGGGACGCTGGAGGAAAAATCCGATATTGCCCTGGCTGAGCATCAGCGAACGCCCGATGGCATTCTCGCCGATCGGAGCCAGAACCAGCGCCAGGATCAGCGGGGCTGCGGGAAAACCGAATTTGCGCATGGCGTAGCCAAGCACACCGAAGACGATCATCTGCCAGATCTCGAAGGTCTGGAAATTGAGCGTGTAGGCGCCGACGAAGCAGAAGGCGATGATTACGCCGTTGAGCACGCCGTCCGAGGCATAGACGAGACGCATCAGGAGCGGGATGGCGATGATGTTGGTGATCAGCAGAAGCGTCATGCTGATATAGAGGCTGGCAATGACCGTCCAGGCGACATCGGGCGAGCGCATGAAGAGCAGGGGGCCCGGTTGCAGGCCGTACATGATCAGCGCGCCCAGAAGGATGGCAGTCCCGCCCGATCCCGGAATCCCGAGCGACATCAGCGGGATCAGCGAGGCGTTGGCGGAAGCGTTGTCGGAGGTCTCGGACGCGACGACGCCCTCCATCGCTCCCTTGCCGAAACGCTCCGGCTCGCGCGATACGCTGCGCTCGGCGGTATAGGCGAGGAAGGATCCGAGCGTACCGCCGGCGCCGGGCAGGACCCCGACGAGGGTCCCGATCCCGAAGGCGCGCAGCATGGCGCCGGAATAGCGGCGCATGTCGGCGAGCGACGGGATCATGTCGAGCAGTCTCAGCGTGCTCGAATGATGCTTGATCTTGATGCTGTTCTCGAGGCGCACGAGCACCTCCGCGATACCGAACAGCCCGATGACCACGGCCACGAAATTCAGCCCGCCCCGCAGTTCGCGAAACACGGCGAAACGGATCTGGCCTGCGGCGATCTCGGGACCGACCATTCCCAGAAGGCCGCCCAGAAACGCCATGGCGAGCCCCTTCCAGACGGATCGCCCGGCCAGGCCGACAACGGTGGAGAGACCGAAGACGACCAGTGCGAAGATTTCCGGCGGGCCGAACCGCGTCGCCACGCGCGCAATATAGGGCGCGGCCAGCGTCAGGACGATGACGGCGAGCATGCCTCCGATGAAGCTCGACACGGCGGAAATGCCCATGGCCTGGGCGCCCTTGCCCTGCTGCATCAGCGGATAACCGTCGAAAGTCGTGGCGACCGCGTTCGAATCACCGGGCGTGTTGATCAGGATGGCGGGGATGCGCCCGCCGAACATGACGCCGGAATACACCGCCACCAGCATCACCAGCGCCGTTGACGGCTCCATGCCGAACGTGACGGGCAGGAGCAGCGCCAGCGCCGTGGACGGACCGATACCCGGCATGGCGCCGAGCAGCGTCCCCAGAAAGGCGCCAAGCAGCGCGAAGAACAGGTTTTCGGGCGAGAGCGCGAAGCCAAAGCCTGTGGCGAGATTGGCCAGGATGTCCACGTGCTGCTTCCTCTTCCTGCTTGTTCGTTGCGTTATTCAGTTTCTGAAGAAGTACATCTCGGGGAACTGGACACCCAGCCAGAGCCCGAAGACCGCGAAGATGAAGATCGAGACACCGATACTGACGCCGATACTGACCAGAACGCCGTTCTTTTCGACGAAGGCGGCGACCAGAAACATCAACAGCGCGAGAGAGGGGATCAGCCCGATCACGGGCGTTGCCAGCGTCGCAGCCGCCATCAGCCCGATCGTCACGGCAATCCGCCTCACGCCGTGACCGTCGAACTCCACCCGCGGGCCGCCGCGCAGCTCGTTGACGAGAAGCGCCAGGCACGAAATCAGATACCCGCCGGCGAGCCAGCGCGGCAGGAAACCGGCCCCGGGGCCGAACGAGGCCCAGTAATCGTATTGCAGGCTCCAGATCAGGAAGGTGAGCCCGAGCGCGATCAGGAAGGCGAGGAATCCGAAGGTCGTGGCTCTCGTATTCATGGGCGCGCCCTATTGTCCGGGTTCGTCGACGGCGATCGACGCATCGAGAATGCAGATGCCCTCACCGGCGGGCCGCAGGGCGATCGGGTTGAGATCGATCCCGGCGATCAGTGCGGATTCGGCGAAAGCAAGCTGCGAAAGGCGCGCGAGCGCAAAGGCGAGCGCATCAAGATCCGCCTGCGGGCGCCCGCGAAAACCCGATGCCAGGCGCATGAGTGCCGGCACTTCCGCAATCATCTCATGCGCAGTATCCCGGTCGAACGGCGCGACGCGCCAGGTGACCAGCCGCAGCGCCTCCGCATCGACACCGCCGAGCCCGAGCATCAGGACCGGGCCGAAGACCGGATCGCGCGACATGCCCACGATCACCTCGATCAACGGCGAAACCATTTCCTGCACGAGGATGCGCGCATCGGTAAGCTGCGCCGCTCTCGCCTGCCCGAGCAGGTCGTCGCAGGCGCGCCCGAGGGCGTCCTCATCCGCGAGGCCGAGCTTCACGCCGCCGATCTCGGTCTTGTGGGCAAGGCCGGGCACGAGCAGCTTTGCCGCGACCGGAAACCCGATCACGCGGGCGGCATCGATTGCTTGCTCACGCGTGGTGCAGGCCTGCTCGCGCGTGGCCGTGATACCGGCTGCGGCGATGACCTGCTTGCTGGCATGTTCGTCGAGCACACCGGCGGAGGCCGTCCGGGCCAGGGCGCGCAGGACGCCGCTCGCCTCACCGGGAGCCGTCTCGTCACCCGTCTCGCTCCCCATGCCGGCGAGCCGGCGCGGCCCGCCGCGCGCGAGGGCGGCATAGGCGATCGCGGCGATGCGCGGCGAGGTGAAGACAGGCACGCCGCCATCGGCGAGGCGCGCCACGCCTTCATCATTGATGCGTCCGGTCCAGGTCACCGAAAACGGACAACCGAGCTCTCCGGCCACCGTGACGAGGCGATCGGCGAATTCGGCGCTGCCATGCGTCAGCGCCGATACCGCTCCGACGGCGGGATCGCCTGCGACGGCCCGCATGATTGCGGGCATGTGCTCGCCATGCATGAAGCCGGTAATGTCCGCCGGGTTGTGGGACGAGCCGCGCCCGCCGAGCAGGTTTGCGATCGTCTCGCGTGTCTGCGGCGCGAAATCGGGAATCGTGGCGCCTGCATGGGCGATCAGATCAGCGCCCAGCCCCGCCGCACCACCGGAATGCGATACCACGCCGACACCGTCGGCGGCTCCCGGGGCCCTCGCCTGATCGGCGGGCCGATCGCCTGTCAGCGCGAAGAAGCCGGCGATCTCGCACAATTCGTCGAAATCGGCCGCGCGCACGATCCCGGCCTGGCGGAAGAAGGCGTCATAGACGTCATCATCGCCGGTCAGAGCCGCAGTATGCAGGGAGGCCGCCTTCGCGCCGACTTCGGAGCGCCCGAGCTTGAGGGCGACGATCCGTTTGCCCCGTGCATGCGCGGCATCGACGGCCGCCTTGAAGCGCGCGCCGTCGCGCACGGTTTCGAGCACGAGCATGATGGCGCGGATTTCCGGATCGTCCGCATAGGCTGCGACGAGGTCTGCGATCTGGACATCGACTTCATTGCCCGTCGATGCGATGGCCTGCATGCCGATGCCGCGCTCGCGGCATTTCGCGATTGCCGGCCCGAATGCGATCGCTCCGCTTTGTGATGCGAGCGCGACGCCACCCGGACGCAGCATGCCCGGCGTGACGCTGCTCGGCGCGCAGGTCCAGATATCGTCTGCGACATTCGCCAGACCCAGACAATTCGGGCCGATCACGCGCATGTCCGGATAGGCCCGGCATGCCTGTTCCAGTTCTTGTTCCAGCGAAGTGCCGGACTCACCGAGTTCCGCAAAACCGGCGGAGATGATGACGACGCCACCCACGCCCTTGCGACCGCAGGCCCGGACCGTTTCCGGCACCCGCGCTGCCGGGATGACGATCGCGGCGAGATCCACCGCATGCGGGATCGCCTCGATATCCGGGTAGCAGGTCAGGCCGTGGACGCTGTCGCGCGACGGGTTGACCGGATACAGCGCCCCGCGAAATCCCATCTTCTGCAGGTTGACCACCAGCCGGCCACCATATTGCAGCCGCTCGGTCGCGCCGATCACGGCAATCGAGCGGGGCGAGAAGAGCGGACGCAATGCTTTGCGCATCGCCGCCGGATCGAGCGCTGCGGCGGGGCCTGTCCCTGTTCCTGCTTGCGACGAAGCCGTCATACGGGTCTTCCTTCCTTCTGATCAGCCTTCGGCGCCCGCTCGGCCTGCGCCAGGATGCGCAGGGCGCGCTCATAGACGGGCGTGTCGATCATTGCACCGTCGAGCGCCACGGAAGCCGAGCCCGAGCCGATTGCGGCTTCGAAAGCCTGCCTTGCCCGGTGAGCCCACGCTGTTTCCGCCTCCGTGGGCGAGAAGGCCCGGTTGAGCACGGGGATCTGTGCGGGATGAATGCAGGTCGCTCCGACGAATCCCATCCGCCGCGATCGGGCCGCGATTTCCGCAAGGCCGTCGAGATCGCGGAAATTGGCCATGGATGCGGCGAGGCCCATCGGTCGCAGGCCGGCGGCACGGTTCGCCATGACAGTGGTGAGCTTGGCCTGCAGCATGCCGGAGCCTTCGTCCGCCGGATCGACGCCGAGTTCCGCCGCGAGATCCTCGGTGCCGAGATTGACGCCGACGAGGCGCGGCTCGGCCTGTGCGATCTCGTCGATGCGAAAGAAGGCCTGTGCCGTCTCGACCAGCGCGACGAGGCCGATCCGGCCGGGGGCGAGGTCCTGCTCGTATTCGAGTTCAGTGACGATCTCGGCAATCGCCCGGATGTGATCGGGGGATTTGATCTTGGGGCAGACGATCGCACTGACACCGCTGCGCACCGCAGCTTCGAGATCGCGGATCGCAAGGCGCCACGGCGCGTTGATGCGCACGAGAATGTCCGGCGGCGCGCCGGCCAGCGCGGCGATCCTGTCCGGCAGGATCTCACGCGCCTGCGCCTTCGCCGACGGCGCCACGCTGTCTTCGAGATCGAGGATGATTCCGTCGGCGCCGGAAGTCGGGGCCTTGTCGACGAACTTGTCGACATTGGTCGGCACGTAGAGCAGCGAACGCCAGCCCGCTGCGGCTGCGCCGGCGGAAATTTCGGAAACGGCCATGATCACATCCCGGTTCTGAGAAGGACGGCGCCTGTCACCGGGCGGGAGATGTTTCCTCCCGCCCGGGATCGGCGGGTATCAGTCGAGCAGTCCGGCTTCGGTCAGGGTTTCCCGATAGAACACCTCGTTTTCCGCGATGAACGCGGCGAAATCGTCGCCGAAGAGATCGCCACGCTGGACGTTGTAGCGATCGATATACTCTTCCTGCCAGCGATCGGTCGCCGTCAGCGACTGGAAGGCGTTGATCCAGTAATCGCGGGCCGCGTCGGGCATGTTCGGCGGGCCGATCACCGCGCGCGGCAGGGTCACGACGACATCGTAGCCGGCATCGAGCAGCGTGGGCACATCGCCCAGATCTTCCATACCCTCGAAGGCGCTGATCGCCACGGCGCGGAACTCACCGGCCTGAATGAAGTCGAATGCGGTGTTGAAATTCGCCGAGATGATGTCGAGCTGATTGCCCATGAGGGCGGCCGACAGGTCACCATCGCCGTCATAGGGGATGTAGTTGAACTCGACCCCGGCCTCCGAGCCGAGCTGCAGGGCGACGAGATGGCCCTGTCCGCCGACACCGGTGCCGCCGAAATTGAGCATCCTTTCGGAGGCGGTGGCGATGACGTCCTCGATCGTCTCCATATCGCTGTTGACGTTGACGAGGATGACGGCGGGATCCTGCGCGAGAAGCGCGATCGGCGTGAAATCCGAGGGCTGGACATCGGTCCCGCCACGCATCGGCGTCGTGATGAAGGTCGCTGTCGCAGCCGACAGGTAATGGCCGTCACCATCCTGCTGATGCAGGTATTCCATGGCCCGTGCGCCACTGCCGCCCGGCAGGTTGCGGACCTGGATATTCGCGGAGGTGATTCCTTCCTCGGCGAGCATCTGAGAGGTGGTGCGCATCATGATGTCATGGCCGCCCCCGGGGCCGTACATCGCGATGAATTCCACCGTGCGTTCGGGCTGCCAATCTGCCGCAGCCGGTGCGGTCGAAAGCGTGATTGCCAGTGCCGATGCGGCCATTATGCCGATGGTGCCTGTGCGAGCCTCGAAAAATTTCATGGCGTTTTTCCTCCCCGGATCATGTTGCCAACATGTCAATTAACCTTACAACTTCAGTCGCGGTCAATTGCGCATCACAGTGAATACAAGCGGCATGACAGGGTGATATATTGCGCTGCAGCGACAGAACATCCAAAAAGAATGGCCGAATACAAGAGACATACAGTCAAAATCGCTGCAATGCAGCGTATTACAATCGCTCGAAACGATTATCTGCAATGCAGTATGGGCAGAATGGCCGCATGCCTCAGGCGGTCTTCATGACTTCCGTTGAGGCACACTGGGGCGGCGCAGCCGGACGCCCCGTCGGCCTGATCGCGCCGCAACCAGACCGTTCGCCCTGGCGCTTCCAGCCCGAGCTCAGGAGAAGACCGAAGCGGAAAGCCACTCTTCAGAGAAAGGGTTGGCTGGCAATCAGAGAAGCTTTGCCATCAAAAACTGATCGTGATCGACGCCGTCGATCCGTATCGATGCCCGGCGCGTTCCCTCGATCTCGTACCCGGTGCGGCGATAGAGCGCGATGGCCGGCGTATTCGAAGTCATCACGATCAGTTCGATCCGACGGATATCGGCACCTGCGGCCCAGCTCTCACAGGCCGAGAGCAAGGCAAGCCCCACGCCACTGCCCATGTGGCTGCGCAGCACACCCATTGAAATCCTGATCGCCGCTCGCAGCCTCTGGTAAGCGCCGCGTGTTGCACAGAGATATCCCACCGGCATGCCGGAATCCGTCTCGCAGATGAATACCGTGTCCAGCCCGCCATCCGAAAAGGCGGAGCTCATCAGCGCCACTTGACCATAGCCGCTTGGAGATCAGCGTCCAACCGATGAAGCGGCCACGGAGGTGGGGCACACATTCGGATTTCCGTAGGGCACGCGCACCGAAATCCCGCCAGCTAAGCCATTGAAATTTAAGTGCTTTTACGACGAGGGAAAAATGGCGCGCCCGAAAGGATTCGAACCTCTGACCCCCAGATTCGTAGTCTGGTGCTCTATCCAGCTGAGCTACGGGCGCTTGCCGCAGGCGCGGCA
>PXAW01000410.1 GCA_003567055.1 Hyphomicrobiales bacterium | reverse complement strand
CTGTCAGACGCGTTCAAGCGACCTCACTCAAGCAGGTTCGCGGCAGAAGGGCCAGCCCCCCAGCGGCGCCATCCCCATGGCAAAACGCCCCGGCTTCCTCACGCCGCCCGGTCGAGACGCGCCTCCTCCAGCAGACGATCGAGCAGCGGGTCGATCCGGCGGGCCTCCCGGTCGAGGAAGTTGAGCAAGGCGCGCTCGGCGGGACAGAGCCGGTCATTGGAGCGGATGCGCTGCTTCAGCCAGCGCGCTTCCTCGCTCGTCACGATCTCGTCGCCGACGGTGAAAGCCGAAGTCCCGGCGCTTTCCTCGACCGGACGGCTACCGAAGATTCCACGCAAAACCGCACCCAGCCCCGTACCGAGGCTGCGGCTTTCGTCGAGCCAGGTCTCGCGCCGGCGGGCTTCCTCCGGGCAGGGCGCATGGCGTCCGATGCCGCACAGGACGTGATTGCCGATGGCGCGGGAAAACAGGTCCGCAAAGGCGGGGTCATTCGGCGCATCCACCGTCGCATGGGCAATCTCGAACAGAACCTCCGCCTCGGCCCGGGTGACGGCACCGAAACCTTCGCTCGAGGCCACATAGAGCACCCGGCGCAACGCTTCGACATCCGCCTTCGTCACCACGCCCGGCGCGTGCCGTTCGCCGGTGACCGATTCACCCTCCCCCGTGAGCACGACATCTGCGACGAGTTTCAGCCCGAAAGCCGCGATGCAGTCGGGCACCCGGCGCGCCTGCTGCATCACCTTGAGCAGCGTTTCGAATTCCGTCTTCAGGAGGACGTGGCCATCCTCCAGGATCCGGTCCATGAACCACTGCGCGTTTTCCTGCGAGAGATAGCCTGCCGGCTGCACCTGATGCACCAGCAATTCGGTGATCGCCTCCGCGAAGAAATCATGCCAGGCGCGCGGCCCGGCATCGCCGATCGCGGCTGCGATGCGGAAGAGTTCCTCGCCCTCGCGCAGGGAGATGGCATTGTCGGCGAAATAATGCCTGCGCAGCGTGACGACATCCGCCTCGCTGATTCCGGGATGGGCCAGAGCGGCGATTTCCGGCGGCAGGGTAACGGGTGCGGACATGCTGCAAACCTCGCGGGGTTGTTCCGGCAACCCCGCGATCATCCCGCAAAAGCCTTTCGATCCGGCTAACGCCGCTCACCCCGTCACAATGGAAGATTGTCGTGCTTCTTCCAGGGCCGCTCGGTCTCCTTCTCGCGCAGCATGGCGAGCGCCCGGGCGAGGCGTCGGCGCGTCGAGCGCGGCATGATCACCTCGTCGATATAGCCCTTCTCCGCCGCGACGAAGGGCGACATGAAGCGCTCCTCGTATTCCCTGGTGCGCGCGGCGATCTTCTCGGGATTGTCGAGATCGGCGCGGAAGATGATCTCGACGGCGCCCTTGGCGCCCATCACCGCGATCTGCGCGCTCGGCCAGGCATAGTTCACGTCACCGCCCACATGTTTGGAGGCCATCACGTCATAGGCACCGCCGAAGGCCTTGCGGGTGATCACCGTGACGAGCGGCACCGTCGCCTCCGAATAGGCGAAAAGCAGCTTTGCCCCGTGCTTGATCAGCCCGCCATATTCCTGCGACGTGCCGGGCAGGAATCCGGGCACGTCCTCGAAGGTGATGATCGGGATGCTGAACGCATCGCAAAAGCGCACGAATCGCGCCGCCTTGCGCGAGGCGTCGGAATCGAGCACGCCGGCCAGCACCATCGGCTGGTTGGCGACGATCCCGACCGTGCGCCCCTCCACCCGGGCGAAGCCGGTGACGATGTTCTTCGCGTAGCTCTCCTGAATCTCGAAGAAATCGCCCTCGTCGACCACCTTGGTGATCAACTCCTTGATATCGTAGGGCATATTCGGATTGTCGGGCACCAGCGTGTCGAGCGAGGGCTCCTCGCGGGAGGGATCATCGAAGCTCGGCCATTCCGGTACGCCGTCGAGATTGTTGGCCGGCAGGAAATCGATCAGGCGGCGCACCTGCAAAAGCGCCTCGAGATCGTTGTCGAAGGCGCCGTCGGCCACGGAGGATTTGGTGGTGTGGACCTTGGCGCCGCCGAGCTCCTCCGCCGTCACATTCTCGTTGGTGACGGTCTTCACCACGTCCGGGCCGGTGACGAACATGTAGCTGGTATCGCGCACCATGAAGATGAAATCGGTCATGGCCGGGGAATAGACGTCGCCGCCGGCGCAGGGGCCCATGATCACCGAGATCTGCGGGATCACGCCCGAGGCCACGACATTGCGCTTGAACACCTCGCCATAGCCGCCGAGCGCCGCGACGCCCTCCTGGATGCGTGCGCCGCCGGCATCGAACAGGCCGATGATCGGCGCGCGCATGCGCAGCGCCATATCCTGCACCTTCATGATCTTGCGCGCATGCGCTTCCGAGAGCGAACCGCCGAAGACGGTGAAATCCTTGGAGAAGACGAAGACCGTGCGGCCATTGACCGTGCCCCAGCCGGTGACGACGCCGTCGCCGGGGATCTTCTGGTCCTGCATGCCGAAATCGGCACATTGATGCTGGACGAACATGTCGAACTCCTCGAAGGAGCCGTCATCGAGCAGGAGCTCGATGCGTTCACGCGCCGTCAGCTTGCCGCGCTTGTGTTGCGCCGCGACGCGCTTTTCGCCGCCACCGGCACGCGCCTGTTCACGCCGCTCCTCGAGCCTGTCCAGCATATCCTTCATGAGTTTCCCGTCCCCGCGCTCGGCATGGCTGCATACGGGCGCATGGCCCGCGTTCCTGATGCATGATGGCTTAGCCGAAACCGCGCGCGTGAAAAAGCCCCGTTTTGCCCTGCCGCACCCGATCCGCGCCGGACGACCACCGGCTCAGGACCCGGGAGCGAGACGATAAAGCTGCAAGGCCGCGTCGAAATCCGCCTGCCGGCGCTTGCGGCGCGCGAGCGCCTCCTCATCCGTGCCCCAGAG